>NZ_WYDS01000013.1 GCF_009914765.1 Halodesulfovibrio sp. MK-HDV
GGGGCGATGATTGTGTTTGAGGTTTGATTAATATTTTTTATTTGGTGCGTACGTGCGGACGTGCGTAGGTGTGTGTGTGGGTGCCTCCGGCGGCTCTTCGAGGAGTCTCCGACGGGCAGGCAGGGTTCCACCCTCCTGCACCTCCCGCAAGGGGCTCGCCCCTTGACCCGATTATACGTGAGTTCAGCACGTAACTTATCTCATTGGAAGCCACGAAGAAGCTACCTCGCTTTTAATAATATTAAAGTATTTTATTATGCGAAGTGGACATAGCTAAATATTCACGTGGCTCGATTCATTACTTGAATAAATAAAAAAGGCTGTCCCTCATATGAAGGACAGCCTTTTTTTATTTTACGAAAGGTAATGGAGCATAAGCCGCGAGGTAATCTTAAAAAAAGAAAGACCTCGCAAAACAAAAAGTTTGAAAGGGGGTCTGGGGGAAAACTTTTCAAGCTTTAGCCGTTCTCGAGGCACGAGGGATTACGGATAAAGACAGTGAAACAGTTTTCAGCCCAGCCGCCGGAGGCAAAAAAAACTGTCCGAGCATGCGTCGTAATCAACGCTCGTAGTTACTTTTCTACAGGCATAAGCATGTGTGAGAAGTAGTGTGGTTTTTCTGGTGCATCATCAATGTTACGTGCGATGATTTCTCCATCCATACCAAGGCGTGAGATAAAGATTGCGGAATCTTTTCTATTGGTTTCTTGAAGAAGATTTTTAAGCTCTGCAAAGTTTTTATAGGCTTTGAGGATAACGGCGTTATCCACACTGAGCAAAAGTTTTTTGGTGTCTTCGGTTGCACGAACGCCTGATGCGAGGAGCAGGTTTTCGCCGGATTCACAGAGAATTGTTCCGGTGCGTGCAGCTGATGCCTGATAGGACGTGATGCCTGGCACTACTGAGATGTTGAAGTTTGGATTGATGACTTCGAGAGTGCGCTTCAGGTATCCGAATGTTGAGTATATGAGCGGATCACCTAGGGTTAGGAACGCACAGTTTTTACCATGCTTGAGAAGGTCAGCAACGATTTTTGCGTTGTGCTCCCATGCTTCCATTAAGACTTTTTCATCGCGTGTCATTGGAAAGCCGAGATGCACGACTTCGGCGTCCGCTTGCATGTGCGGTTCTGCAATAGAGAGCGCGGTTGAGTAATCGTTTTTTGTGGATGATGCAGCAAGAACGATATCAACGTTTGCTAAAACTTTGGCAGCTTTAATAGTAAGCAGATCCGGATCACCGGGACCAACCCCGATGCCGTATAGTGTGCCTAAGGAAGCGGGCATTACATGTCTCCTGAAATATGGGAAGTAGGTTGCATTCGAGTCGGATGCAGCAACGCTGCCAGCTCTTCCACGGCGGACACGGCTCTAGGGCCGGGCCGTGAGTAGCTTGATTCATCAATAATGTAGACGCGGTTGTTTTTCACAGCATTAATGGTGCGAAAATGGGCACGCGTTTTCATCGGTTGCGGATTCGGATTCATGGCACCTTGTTGAATAAGGTACACTTCCGGATCACGCTTGATGACTTCCTCTTCGTTTATGCGAACCAATTTTACAGAGGCATCCATAATGTTGGTGCCACCTGCATGGTTGATAATATCATTAACAATAGATGCGTTCCCTGCACCGAGAAGGTTGGGGTATCGCACTTCAAAAAATACGGAAGGCTTGTGTTCAACTGTTACAAGTTGTTGCTGAACCCGAACAAGTCGTTCTTGGAGGGCGTTGCATACAAGCGTCGCTTGGTCTTCGGCATTGGTAAGCGTGCCGAGGCGCTTTATGACGGAAAAAAGTTCTTCAAACGTAGTTATGGAAAAAAAGGCAACGGGAATATCGAGTTGCTCGAGCATTCGGACAGATTCCAGTGCTTTTTTCCGGCCACCCATTTGGAGTACAATGTCTGGTCGCAGTCCTGCCACAAGCTCCGGATTAGGGCGCATGTGTGTTCCAATGGAAGGCTTTGATAGAATAGAAGGCGGCAGGGCGTCGGCCTTAGTTCGGGCGACGATGGTGTCTTCTTTCTCCAGCTCTGCCAGCATTTCGTTGAATGCTCCATACAGCGCAATTATTCGTGTTGCAGGGCGTTGCAACACAATAGTCCTGCCAAGATCATCTGTGATGCTGACAGGTGTAGGGAGACCTTCCGGTGAAGGTTTACTCGCGAAGGCTGTACTAACGAAGAGTAGCAGCAGAACCGGGAGTAAAAAATGCTTGAGGTGCATTGGTAACCGGATGCTTGAATGTATGGATTGGTGTGTCATAAATTGTCGTCAGGTTTTCGTCTGTAAAAACATCTTCAACTGTGCCGTCCAGTACTACGCGACCGTGTTTGAGAAACACAAGTCTTGTACAGTAAAGGGCTGCAAGGTTGATGTCATGGATTGCTGCAACGACGGTGGTACCTGTGTGGTGCCGTTGTTTTAGCAAATCAAATATTTCAATGGTACGTGCGATGTCGAGGCCTGATGTGGCTTCGTCCAGCAGTACTGTTTTGGCTTGTTGAGCCAGTGCCCGTGCGATTAAAACACGTTGAAATTCTCCACCGGAAAGATCGCGCGCAGACCTGTAGGCAAAGCCTTCGGTGGCTGTTTCTTTCATACAGGTCAAGGCAACTTCTTTGTCCTCAGCGCTGTATCCTCCGAGGGCAGATATGTACGGGTATCGTCCCATAAGCACAAGGGAGAGAGCTTCAATATCCGGCGTTTCACCTGTGTACTGAGGCACGGATGCAATCTGAGCGGCACGCTGTTTTGCTGGAATCTGTAATAGATTCGTATCGTTCAGCGTTACTGAACCTTTCAGCGGCTTTCTGATTCCTGAAAGCGACATTAACAGGGTCGTTTTACCGCTCCCGTTCGGCCCCAACAGCCCCACCATTTCTCCTTGCTGAATAGAAAGAGAAACATCGTGCAGCACTGGTGTACTTGAGTATCCCGCCGAAAGATTTTGTATATTGATTCGAGCGGTCATTACTGGCTGCTCCGTTTCATGGTGCGATGCAGAAGCATGCAAAAGAAAGGGCCACCGAGTAATGCTGTGACAACACCGACCGGCAGTTCGGCACCTTCAGGAAGAATTGTTCGAGCGAGAACATCAGACCATAGGAGAAGCAGTCCGCCAATAAGCGCGGAGCTTACGAGTAATGGTCTGTGTTCACCGCCTTGTACAAGACGCACAAGGTGCGGCACGACAAGTCCGACAAATCCGATAACACCGGAAACCGCGACAGACGCACCGGTGATCATGCTGGCTCCAACAAGCAGCCAGAGACGAACACGGCTGGCATTCATACCTAACTGCTGTGCTTGCGTTTCACCAAGTGAAAGGATGTCCAGCTCTCGAGAGAACCGCCAAATGATGGCTACTCCAAGACCATACCAAGGTAAAAGAAGCTGCACATGCTGCCAGCTTCTTCCCTGCAAGCTTCCCATAATCCAGAATACGATAGATGCGACGGAATCTTCATCGAGTGATTTGATGAGAGATATGAGCGCGGCAAGAAAGGTTGCAACCACAACACCGGCAAGAACAAGAGCATCGCGTTTAAGCTGGCCGCCCATGCTACCGAGTGTGATGACTGCTCCAAGGGCAAGCAGTGCACCGGTAAGTGCGGCAAGCGGGACAATGCCAATTCCTGCAAGATATGGAATAGCGCCTGAAAATCCAAAGAAAATGGCGACGGATGCGCCAAAGGCTGCTCCGCTGGAAACACCGATAGTGAATGGATCTGCAAGCGGGTTGCGTAAAATTCCTTGAAAGACCGTTCCGGAGATAGCAAGGCCGCTACCAATAAGTAGGGACAGGATAACGCGGCTGAATCTGATTTCCCACACAACAATTGAATTAGTTGTTTCAGCGGGGTGAGTGCTTGGAAAAATATGCTGCACTAACGTATTGAATGCCTGCTGGATTGGAATATCCAGTGGACCGTATGCAGAAGCCAGAACAGCAGACACCACACAGACAAAGGCTGTGATGCTGGCAAAAATGACGCACCGACGGGCACGGCGCTGAGCGATGTCTGCTGAGCTGATCATGATTTACAGAGAATTAAATGCTTTTTTCAAGTGCGCGACCCACTGGGCAACAACAACATCGTACTCACCGGTGCCTTTAAGCACTGTCTGTACTTTGAAACCTTCTTTTTCAAGAATAGATTTCCAGCTGTCATCTTCCGCACCGGCCATATCATTACGTGCGTGGTCGCCAGCAACAGACATCAGCGGCATGAGCCAAACTGTTTTAATGCCTTTAGCTTTCAGCTTAGGAATGATGTTGTCGAGAGCAGGGTAGCCTTCAACTGTACCAACATAGATGTTGGAATCTTCTTCACTGAGGTAGGTAGCGAGACCCGGGTAGTAAATGTTGCCCGGATCGTGTGTGCCGTGGCCCATAAAGATAACTGCTTCGTCTTTTTTGCGTTTAGCTGGAACGGTAGCAGGCAAGATTTTTGCCATTGAAGCTACGTCAGCAGGAGAATTCAAAAGCGGTGTGCCCACAGCAATGTGGCTGATGCTTTTAGGAATGCCATTGAATGCGCTAGCAGTTTTTTTGATGTCTGAAAATTCTTGTCCCGGAATTGTCTGCAGGGACTGAACTGCAACATGTGTAAAACCTTCATCACCCATCTGCGCGAGAGCAGTAGCGGGGGAAGGAACAATCATGTTTTCTGTGCGTTTGATCTTATTACGAATAATGGCAGCAGAGTATGCCCAGCGGATTTCAGTATCCGGAAAAGCTTTGGCAACTTCTTCGCCAATGTTTTCTAAAGATACACGAGCTTCAGGTACGGATGTACCGAACGCTACGAGCAGGATGCCCTTTTTAGGAGTTTCGACTTGTCCGTGACCAGCAAAAGCAGGGAATGACAAAACGAAAACAAGGACAACAGCGAGCATGAGTCGTAAAGAACGACTGCGGATCATGGCAAAAGCCTCCAACGTTTGGGGCGGGAAATATAACGCTTGGACAGTGCAAAGTACGCACCGATAGCGAAGTGTGTTTTGCATAACAAGGCCCCGTGCCTGCAAAACGTGCCGAATATTCACAGCCTGCCGAAGTGAAAAGGGGGGAGAGATTCGATGGCAGGTGTGGTGTGAATATGTACAAAGTATCAGGCAGGTCTTCCGGCTTGTTTCTTTTTCTCCGACCTTCCCAGTAAAACCAGTGGTACAATATGGAGAAAAATTGAATAAAACTTACGGCGGCGGGACCGCTCCCGATTTAAACGGGATTCCCTATTAGGCTCAATGAGCACCTGAAGTGAGGCACTGTACACGTAATAAAATTGACCGGTCAAGGAGTGATATTACTAACCGGCAATCCAAAGATACAAGATTGTTACGCAGATGAGGCTGCTGATGCGTAATGCCTGACTCATGAGTAACATCGGGAAGCCGATCTTAAAAGAGAAGACACCAGTTTGCGATGGCAACTGATGACGCAGTGCGCGGATTGGTGTGGCGACAATTGTTCCAAGAACCAGAGCCAGAACAAGCTGTGATGTGGTAAGTGCTCCGCCGTCTAAAAGAGCGCCCGCTGCTGCGATACCTGTTGTGAATTCCGCAGCCACTGCAAATACAACAACGCTGACAGCTTCAACAGGAAGATAGGCAGAAGTAACCCAACCTGCTGCGGCTGTACGAAGATATTCAAACATGCCTGCCTGATTCAAGGCGTAGATGAGGAAATATACTGGAGCGGTAATGGTACAGATGCGGATAAATCGTTTACGGAATGCCTGTAAAATTTTGGCAGCGGAAGTTGTTCTATGCGCTGGTTGTTTTTTTATAGGTGATGTTGTCGCATGGGGCGCGAGTTTTATTCGCGTCCAGATAAGTAGCAGGAGCGTGCGGAGCAGAGCAGCAAAGCCGTTGAGAGAAAGGTATATTATTCCCGCTGTGCGCGTCATCGGTACAATAATAAAGAATGTGGTCGGGAGATGCAGGAGAAAGACTGGTAGTCCTGTATTGATAAGGTAACTCAGCTTCATTTCCTGCAGGGAGATCTTTTTTTCTTTCCAGAACGTCATCAGCATGGTGTTTGCAGCTGTTCCTGAAAAAAATGCGGTTGTGAATGCCGCACCGGATTCATCTTTCAGGTTCCCGAAGCGCATGACAGGACGCACCAACGTGGCAAGAAGTGGTGCCCAGCCCATGCCTTCAACCGCAATACCAACAATAAGGCCAATGCCGAGAAAGCCGAGCATCCGAAGGAGCGGGCGGAGTAGTCCTGGCCATGCTTTACCCCACGTGAGCAAGCTTGGGTCATTGGAAAGGATGACACCTAGTGCTGTTAGCGAACAGATAGCGGCAATTACAAGCGCTTTTACTGGGCTTTTGGATTTGCGTTTGCGAGGGGCAGAGGTTGAGATGTTGGTTGATGCGTGTGACATGGAATCTCCTTGAGGTGGTGGTACGCCACACAAAAAGTAATTTCAAGTAAGTAAGTTATGCTTGAAATAAGAATATTTATCGATAATTTTCTGGAATAGTAGCTTGTTATGTAGAAAATAGAGCGCGGAATTTTGTGCAAAAAAAATCGCGCCACAGCAAGCTGTAGCGCGCATTTTTTCAATCGACATGCGATTAAGGAAACCGGGTAGTTTTCGCCGGTCCGAAAAAAGTAGCTTCCCCCAACTTTGTCCGACACATGAGGAAATTTCTTTTCAGGAGTAGACCATTCCTCCTGCACTGCGCTCTATATATCAAGAAGCGTGCCGTTTGTCATAACCTATTTATAAGAATGTAGAAAATTAGATATGGTTATAAATGATAAGGACATTCAACGGTAAGTGGTACAAAAAGGATTAGAGTGTCCGAGATTACGGATAAGTAGTCCGCAATCTCGGACGATTTGTGTTTAATGCTGATAGCGAGTCGCGCTTGTGCGAGAAAAAGACTACTTTTTTACGGAGTGCTTTTTCAGCAGGTCGTATAGGTAGGAGCGGGAAAGACCGGACAATTGGCAAGCTGTGGCTACTTTTCCATCTGCTAACGCCATAAGGTTTTGTAGATATTGTGAGAATGCTTCATCTCTAAATTCAAAAAAAGGCGTGATGGAATCAGGAATTACAAGAGTGTCCGTGATCACGGACTGAAGTGATGCCTTGTCCGTGTTCGCGGAATTTTGTGTATGCTGTCCCGTGTCAAACTGTGGCGATATGGGATTGGCAGCCATATCATCAACCTGTGCCAAAGATGGTGCAGGTCGCGTTGTATTATTGTGTTCGCTCACGGTGTCTGTTGAGGTCTTTATCCCTAACGTATTCGGAGAGTTATCAGGTCGCACAATAATCGGAGGTGTCTGTTCCATCGGTGAAGTTGCAAGGCGAGCTGTGTATCCGTCCGTACTGTTTTCCGCTTCTGATAATGTACAGAATGCACCATTGTGTAACGGAATATCTTTGTCTTCACGTTGCATTTTGTCAGCAGCGGCTCTGGCAATATTAATACGAATGTGATCCGGTAAGTGGCGGCTGAAAATTTTGGTAGTGTCTTTAGCGGCAAGTACTGCGCGTTCCAGAGTGTGTATCAGTTCGCGCACGTTCCCCGGCCATGAATATTCATAGGCCACATCGAGCAGGTCTGGAGAAATACCTTTTGCTGGCATACCGTATTTGCCACAGAGCTGCTTAACATAGTGCTCAATGAGTCGTGGCAGGTCATCCGTTCTCTCGCGTAAAGGGGGCAATGCCATAACAACAGTTCGGATTCGGAATAGAAGGTCACTGCGGAATGTGCCGCGGGCAACCATTTCATCAAGGTTTCTGTTGGTAGCGCAGATGAGACGAAAGTCTGATGTTTTCTCAGTTCTTGCGCCTACTGGACGGAATCGATGCTCTTGCAATACCCGTAGGAAAAATTTCTGAATGGCAAGTGGCAGTTCGCCAACTTCATCAAGAAAAAGAGTACCGTTGTTGGATTGTGCTACTAGACCTTCCCTGTCTTTATCTGCACCGGTAAACGAACCTTTGCGGTGACCGAACAAGATTGAGCTTGCAAGAGTACGCGACATTGATGCGCAGTCTACCGCCACAAACGGGCCGGTAGCACGAAGGCTGTTTTCGTGGACAGCTCTTGCAAAAACTTCTTTACCAACACCAGTTTCACCAAGCAGCAGGGCGGAAGCATCAGAAGATGCGGCTTCTGCAACAAGCGACAAGCATTTTTTAATACCGGCGCTGTCGCCGATGATGCCGCTGCGCTTGAGCTTAACAACTCCGTTTTTAGCTGGGCGTTTACCTCTGTAGTCAATGGCGCGGATAAGTGGAAGCACCATGCGGTCAACGGAGCTTTGTTTTTCAACATAATCCCAGGCACCATTGCGGATGGCCTTTTCTGCACCGTCAGGTGTCGGGGTACCTGTCACTACAATAATTTCAGGATGCCCGCGCATGGCATTCAGCTGCGCGATGGCAAGCAGGCCGTTACCGTCTGGAAGCTGTGTATTAAGATACACAATGTCCGTGTCATGCTTGCGACCCGAGGAAAAAGCCTCGTTAAGAGATTTAGCTTGTTTGCTGCGGTGTCCGAGACCTGTGACAATGGAGGCCAGAGTTTCGGAAAAAACTTGGTCGTTATCGATGATGAGAACGCGAGCCATTGCCTACTCCTGATGGTCTTCTAGTGCGGACTGCACCAGCTGAAAAATGCTGTTTGTGTCGAGCGGCTTATGCGCAAGGGTTGGTACACCGGCTCCCATAGCAATTTCGCTTGTAATCGGGTCAGTCGGATCTGCACACAGAACAAGGCGGGTTTCCGGATGAACCCCGAGAAGGATTCGAGCAAGTTCCAGTCCGCTCATCTGCGGCATAGCAAATGTTAGGATAATCAGATCAAACGTATCAGGTGATTCAAGAAACAGGCGTAATGCTTCAACACTGCCGGAAACAGCTTCAATGCGGTATCCGAGAGGAACAAGCAGGCTGCGCCATTTTCGAATTTCCTGTTCCTCTGGAGATACGAGTAGAATACGCTCGCTACCTAATCTAGGTGACGGTGCAATTGGTCGCGACTGATCAATTTCCTGTTCATAAAATGGAATGTAGAGGCAGAATGTAGAACCAAGTCCTTCTTCAGAAAGTACGGTGATACCCCCGTCGTGAGCGCGGGCAATGCCGTGTGCAACAGCAAGTCCGAGTCCTTGGGCGTCATCTGCCCCACGGGTCGTAAAAAATGGATCAAAAATGCGTGGAAGTAATTGTTCAGGAACCCCGACGCCAGAATCTTGAACCGTAACGCGAAGGTATTTTCCCGGGATGAGGTCGGCACGAAAAGCACCGGTGCGTTCGTCAAATTCTACTTCTGCCATGCGCACTGTAATTGTGCCGCTGTCAGTAATGGACAGCCGTGCATTTTCAAGCAGATTGTCGATGATCTGTCTTACCTGTCCGGCATCTGCCAGAACTGTTCGGTTGTTGGCGCTAATTTCTTCCAGAAGCAGAATATGCGGAGGAAGTATAGAGCGGAAGTCGCTGAGGGCTTCTGCCAAAACCGGTTGCAGGGTAGTGGGGCGCATTTCCCCCTGACCTTGTCTGCTGATTGTCTGAAATTTTTTGATGAGAGCCATGGAGCTATTTGCAGCGCCGAGGATTGTATTCAAGTTGCTCTGTACCTGTTCGTTACCGGAGCTTTGCTTGAGGGCAGATTCTGTGCTGCTTACAATAGGCCGGATGAGCGTACTGAAGTCGGATGCGATGCCGCCTGCGAGAATGCCGATGGCTTCCATGCGTTGTGACTGGCGAATCTGTTCGTCAATAATCGCCTGTTCAGTCTCTGCATCCTTACGTTCAGTAATGTCTACAAGAGTTCCTTCGTAAAATTTAATGGAGCCTTTTACGTTATACACAGTGCGTGCGTTTATGAGTACCCACATGAGTAGGCCGTCACGTCTGCGAAATTGCATTTCGAAATTTTTGACTTCGCCTTTCTTCTTGAGCTCTGTCAGCAGATCTAAAAATCTCCCGGCATCAAGGGTGACGTTGTCCTGATCGACAGGAAAATTACGAAGCATTTCTCCGGGGGATGGGTATCCAAAAATTTTAGCCAACGCTGGGTTAGCTAAAATAAAGCGCCCGTTACGAGCTTTGCGGAACATTCCCTCGACTGAGTTGTCAAAAAAACTGCGCACGTCAGTTTCGTCCTTCTGGGAAGGGCGTACGTGAATGTGGCGGGAGGATTTGTTGGAATCAGATGTAGACATAGGCGCACAGTACGCACCCAGCAAGCACATGGCAATGGCGTTCTTGCGCGGTGTTATGGGCGGTCGATGACCACGCCTGCGTATCCTACAACTTGAGAATTGTCTCCGGTTACAGCGCCGGACGATGTATATTCAAGAATATCAGCCCGTGATGCACCAAGTGCCTCACAAGCTATGAGTCCGGCTGTCATAGGAAGCACGCCGCACATGCTTATGTTGTTGCGGGCAACTGTGGTAAGCAAGCCTTGAGCGTCAACTGACTGAACATAGGAAAGGGCGAGTGTATCAAGCTCTTTTGCTGCATCGGCAGAAATGTAGTGGCTCATGTCTGAGCTGACGACAATGCTGCTGTCCGGATTTTGTTGCAATGCTCCAGCAAGGACAGTGCCGACAAACGCGAGAGTTTCCTGATTGCTCGTGGCAATAGCAATAGGAACAATTGTAGCGTTTGGATTGGTAACTTGGATGAACGGGAGAAGTACTTCAAGCGAGTGTTCGTTAGTGTGGGCAAGCGTGTCTGCCTCAAAAAAGGAACCTGTTGCGAGAAGTTGTTTTCTAGCTTCAATATTGATTGGCACAACGCCAAGTGGAGTTTCCCAATCGCCGCCGCTCCATACTGAAACAGGAGCTCCTCGACCCGTGTGATTCGGGCCGAGGAGATATATTGTATTACTAAGATTGCATGAACCAAAAGTATAGCCGGCAGTTTTACCGGAATACATATAGCCAGCATGGGGAGCCATAGCAAGAAGAGTGCGTGCACTGCGCTTTGTGCCACGTTGAAGGAATACTTCCACTTCTGCCCGCAGTTTTTGCGGACTGGCAGTGTAGAATTGACCTGCAACAACAGGTGAACGTCGAGCAGCGGTTGTATCTGCTTTCTTCATGATATTCCCCTTACAAAGCGTTTATTGTCTACGGCTCCAGAGAGTTACAGACTTCCAGTAGGAGAGAATGATGAAGCATCTTTAGACAAGCCTTGTGTTGTCAGGTCAGATGTTGCCATTCTTCCGTACAGAGATTTAGGGTCGGCGGTAACCAATTGGTTAAGAATATCTTCCCATTTATTGGTATCGCCGGTCTTCTTGTAAAGCGAAGCAATTCTGTAACGCATTGCCGGATAGCCCGGATCTTTTTCAGGTACAGCAAGTGCCAGTTCTCTAGCCCATTCAAGAGCTTCTTCAGACCTACCCGTACGCTCTGTAATATCCATGAGCGAGTTCAATAAATCTCTGATTTTTTCTGTATCTGCTTTTTCAGGATCTTTTCTAGCAAGTTCTTTAAATGAACGAAGCGCTGCCATACCTAGCTTGTATGCCGGTTCGAAATCTTCGCGACGCTCAGCATCACGGGCAAGGAAGTAATTAATATATGCTTCCTTGGTACGTGGCATGTCGTCAATGCTCTTTAAGCGTGTCCACAAGGCCACAGCGTTATCAGGCTGATCGAGGTTTTCGTATGCAAGAGCTACTGCGTAGTCGAGCTGGTTTTTGCTTTCGCTATTCAGTTCCCAAAGTTCGACACGACGAGTGAGGTCAATAATATCACCCCAGCGTTCGTTGTCTACGTACACGGAAAGAGCAAGGCTAAGCCCCATTTCTGAATATTCGGGAACTTTGAGTTGCTGGAAAAACGGGTCGAGAACTTCCAACGCTTTTGTAGGCTGGTTCTTTTTCCACATGGAAAGAGCAAGCGCCACGCGGCTTTCAGGGGTAAGCTTTGGTTCCTGATTATGCACGATAGGGAAGTCATCCCAGATCTGCAGAATTTTCTCGTAGTTTTCTTCTTTAATATTGTTCGCTGTCAGTACGCTGAATGAGCGCATGGCAACTTCTTTGATTCTAGGTACAAGCTCATGATCCGGATGTTTTTCCATAAAGGAAGATGCGGTAGCCAGAGCTTCCGGATGCTGGTTGTTCCACAGGTACCAGATTGATTTCTTCAATCGGGCAAGTGGTGCAAGTCGGCTATTCGGATATTCCTCAATAATCTTGGAGTAGATTTCAAGAGGTTTTAAGCTGTATGGCTTATCGAACACAGAGAACATACCGGAAATGGTTGGAGTGTCGTATTTGCCTTCTTCAGCAAGACGCATGAGTGACACAAGACCACCATCGCGATCTGGGAATTTGCGTACAGCTTCTTCATAGATTTCGCGCGCAGCATCAAATTCTTCTGTTTCAAGGTAGATGTCGCCGAGGCGAGCAAGAACCATGTCGGCATCGTCGCCGTCCGGATCAATGTTGTAGTACGTCCAGTAATGCATACGGGCTTCATCCGCTTTGCCAAGACGATACGCAACATCACCCATTTGACTGAGGAATGGTGGATAGTCGAGGTAGAAGCGTGGCCAGCGTTTTCCAACGTAGTCTACAATCTGGTATGCCTGATCGTAGTAAGCAAGTTGATACAGGGACTTTGCAAGCCCGACACCAGCTTCGCGAACGAACTTGGTATCTGGAAACTTCTGTACAATGTACTGGAAGTTATCCGCTGCATTCTGCCAGTCTTTTTCCTTAAAGTAATGCTCGCCCCAATAGTAATAGGTAGCAGGAACGAGATCATCTTTAGGATAATTGCGGCGCAGGATATTAAAGTACGCTCCTGCTTCACGGATATTACCAATTTTTAAGTTGGTGTACCCGAGTCGCAACAGATGGCTGGGAACTTTATGGCTTTTAAGATCAAAGTTCATTGCCTCAGTAGTAGCGGCAATAATTTTTTCGTAGTTGTTAGCAAGATCGTTCTTGCCGGCTGCGTACAGTGTGTCAGCAATGCCGTTAAGCACTTCATCACGCTGTTCTTTGGTCAGGGTCGGTACTCGTTTAAGCTCTTTGTATGTATCTAGAGCTTCAGAGTATACTCCGTTGTTCAGAGCTGTTTTTGCAAGTTTAAGGAGGCGTTCAGGACTTGGCGGCGGTGCCACTTCGTTACCATTTTTATCCACCCATACCACTTCGGTATTTGCATTTTCAGAGCTGACTACTTTTTCTAATTTTTTTTCAGGAATGGCAACCTTGGCCACTGGTGGCGTAGGTTCTTTCATTGCTGCTGGTGCAGGCTTAGGAACAGGTGTTGGCTGTACCGCGTCAGGCTGATTAGTTTCAGCTTGCGCAACCAAAGGTGTCTCTGCCTGTGGTTGCTGTACTTGCGGCGCAGGAACCCATGTCTCAGGGCCACCGGTGTTTACACGGGAGCGAAACGCATTGTCGGCAGTGAAAAAAGGCTTTTTTCCACCTGTACGGTTAGGTGCTGCTTTAATACGTGATGGAGCAGGCTTCTGCTGAGCAACAGGATCTGCTGCACGTTCCGGCTGCTGGTTTGTAACAACTGGTTTTGTGGCAGGTGCCGATTTTTTGGCGGCAGCCTGTTCATTTTTCTTGGCATCAGAAGGGGAAAATTTTCTTTTGCCGTCAGGGTAAATATCAATAGCGATTTTGTTATTGGCTGCTCTGCTTGTTTTGAAGCGGAATCCATTGAGCTTAGTACGAATGCGCAATGTTTTTCCTGCATCTTTAGGAGCAGCAAGGAACTTGGCGTTCCTGATACGTTGCCCGTTGTTTGCGGGCGTAAAAGATTTGACGGCCTGCTCTATTTGAGGCGTGACAAAAGTTAGCTCATTCTTCCCGGTACGGGAGAGCGTAAAGTTTTTGACTGGGGCGTCAAAAGAAATAACAAGGCGTTCAAACTTTAGATGTTTGCCCCAATACCAAGATGCAGCCTGTGTTTCTGCGGGTAATGCAACCGACAGATATCCTACCGCCACTATGAGCCAGATCAGTCTGGAACTATTATGTTTTATCACAGCTATCTCATTGCAATTAATGTGCAAGAAACGGACGCAATGCACCCTGAAAACCCAATGTTGTATAGGTTGTATCGCAACGCTTTGGAAAGTTTAATCAATTTTTTTCTTTTTTAAGCTTTTCGATAAGAGTGGTGCGTTTTACGCCTAAGATCTCAGCGGCTTGGTTTTTAATGCCATTCGCTTGCTGGAGGGCTTCCAATAGCAATTTTTCTTCGACAGCATCGAGGAATTCTTTAAGTGGAAGCTTTTGCTCGTTCAAATCCTGAATGCACGGCCATTGGAATCCGGCCTGCTGTGGACGAACGGGTGCTGGTGAAATCGGTTCCGGAAGTTCAGCAATTACTCCTACTTGATCAAGGATCTTGCGAGGCAAGTCTGCCGGAGTAATGGAATTGGAGTCGCATAAAATAGTCATGCGTTCCATAAAGTTTTCCAACTCGCGGACGTTTCCGGGCCAAGTGTATGCTGCAAGGATTTTGCGAGTGTCAGGTGATAGTGTAAGTCGTGGACGCTGTTGTTTATCGCCAAATTTTTGTAAAAAATGGTCGCAAAGCAACAGTATATCACCGTCGCGCTCCCGTAGGGCGGGCAACTGAAGGGGAATAACGTTCAGGCGGTAATAAAGGTCTTCTCTAAAACGTCCGGCAGCAACTTCAACTTCTAAATCGCGGTTGGTTGCTGCTACTACTCGTACGTCTACGCTTTTGATGGATGAACCGCCAACGCGTTCGATTTCTTTTTCTTGAAGTACGCGCAATATTTTGACCTGAAGTGTCAGATCCATATCGCCGATTTCATCAAGAAAAATCGTGCCGCCGTCCGCTAGTTCAAAGCGACCGGGACGAGAGCGAATAGCGTGAGTGAACGCGCCTTTTTCATGGCCGAAGAGTTCGGATTCAAGAAGGTCGCGTGGGATGCTCCGCAGTTAATGGGAACAAAGGGTGCACTGTCTCGGGTGCTGTTTGCATGTAGTGAGCGTACTAGTAATTCTTTACCAGTACCAGATTCACCAGTTACAAGTACGGTACTATCTGTTGGGGCTACTTTGGCAAGAACGCTGAAGACATCCTGCATGACAGATGACTGTCCAATCGTTCCAAGTTTGTTCAGGCTCATTTCCTCTCCGATTGATTACGTCCCCCTGCTAACGCATCCCCTTGGACTAATGACTGTCAACTTTATGACTTTTAGTCAATAGAAAACTTCCCAACGTATATAGAAGCTTACCTTATTTGAAAATAGAAGTAAGGCAAGTTTTTTGTTGCATCACTAGCAATTTTACTTACTGACGAATGTACCATTTAGTTTTTTAGAATGAATAAATAGAAAAAAATTGTACTAAAAATTTAAGTAATTTATTTCAAAAGAAAATCATAAATGGTGTGTACAGGGTGGATATGGACGATATATAGAGCAGTATACAAAATTGTTTGGTTGAAGATGATGTTGCATTAAGTAAGAGTTCTAATAGTATAATTTGGCGTACAACTTGTATT
This sequence comes from Halodesulfovibrio sp. MK-HDV, assembly GCF_009914765.1. Taxonomy (NCBI): domain Bacteria; kingdom Pseudomonadati; phylum Thermodesulfobacteriota; class Desulfovibrionia; order Desulfovibrionales; family Desulfovibrionaceae; genus Halodesulfovibrio; species Halodesulfovibrio sp. MK-HDV. The sequence goes on from NZ_WYDS01000013.1 coordinate 15,513, forward strand.
TTTTGCAGTATATTTTGACGGCTCAAAGACAAGTAAAAAAAAACTTTAGAACGGCATTTGCAACTTTAGTAAAAGTAAAAGTAAATTTTTTCCATACAACAGTGACAAATGTAAATGTTCTTTCTTTGTATTCATCATCAGTTGCGGTGACATTGCTAGTGAACTATGTTCATAAAAAATGCAAGCTTATTGGTAATCCTTTATACCCATATGTAGTTTTGCGGTATACATCATACTGTAGTTGCGTTGACAGCAGTTTGAAGGAAAGTATACTTTTTCGAAAACAATTCGATAATGTCGAGGAAGAGACTATGTCCCAACAATCTATTGAACGCGCAACCCGAGTACTTGGGTTGTTCACATTTGAAAATCCAAGCTGGCGTGTGAGTGATATTGCAAAGACACTTGATCTTGCTATCGGCACAACACACGGCATTGTAAAAGCTTTGGCTAACAGTGATTATTTGGCGCAGAATCCTGCGACAAAAGAATATAAATTAGGTCTGAAGCTTATGGAGCTTGGCTCGTTGCAGTCCGCTACATACGAGCTTAACCGAAAGGCAGCCACGCCTGTTACCTACCTTGCCCAGCATTCCAATACCATCGGCAGGGTGGGGGTGATGTACCATAATGCAATTTTAACAACATTAAGTACTGATCATCAGGAATGGCATCCTTCCTCATACATAGGTCCCACTGTTCCGGCGTATTGCACAGGCATGGGCAGGGCTATCTTGTCTCAGCTTCCTATGCGTGAACTTGTGGAGCACTTGGCAACTGTACAGTTGCTTCCTTATACCCCTAAAACACTTACCGACCCAGTGGAGTTGCATGAAGAAATTAGTGCAACCCGCGAACGGGGCTATTCGCTAGTTCTTGGTGAAACTCTTATTCATCTTAATACGATTGGTGCACCTGTTTTTGGTGCAGAAGGTAAGGTCATCGGTGGAATCAGCGTAAGTGGTACCAGCGATATTATTGGTCCGGAAACAGATATTGTCAGTTTTGCAAACCGGCTCTTAGACGTTGCATCAGAGATTTCTGTGCAGATGGGCTACAGAGCACAGCCGAAATTTGTGGATGAAAGATAATGCAGAATTACGACGCCTTTTCGCACGCGAAGACTACAGCTCATATTGATTTTGACGCAATTACAGAAATCTTTTCACAGGCGCATATAGAAGGGCGTACCTCTTTATACGAGCACGAAGTATATCGTGTTATGGAGAGTATCGGTTCCGAAACTCCGCCGCAGGTTAAACTGATTCCACGGGGAACTCGTCCGTCTGATGATGAACTGATGAGTCTTCCCGGTAAAAAAGTTGTGCTTAAAATTATCTCACCTACTATCGTGCATAAAACGGAAGTGGGCGGAGTACGTATTGTGGAACGTGAGCCAAGTAAGATTCGTTCTGCGTGGCGCCGTATGATGTACGAAGTACCGGAGAAGTATGCCCGTTGGATCGAGCAGAATCCTGAAGCATCTCCTGAAGAATACGCCGGACTTTCCGGTAGTGCTTTAGAAGAAGCGATTTCTCTGGATTTGAAAGGTGTGCTGCTTGTACAGTTCATGCCGCCGGATTCTGATACATTCGGCAACGAACTTATTGTCGGTCTAAGAAGAACCCGTGAGTTCGGAATGGTCTTAAGTGCTGGGCTTGGCGGTACTGACGCTGAGTTGTACGCGGAACGGTTTAAAAAAAGTCAGGCGATTGTTGCAGCATCAACAAAACTGACTGATGGCGAAGCGTTCTTTAATCATTTCAGACAGACTATTTCTTTTGAAAAACTAGCCGGACGCACACGCGGTCAGGAACGTATTGTATCTGATGATCAATTGCTGGAATGTTTTGATGCCTGCATTCTGCTGGCGAACTACTATTCCCCGACAAATCCTGAAGCTCCATTTATTATAGATGAATTTGAAATCAATCCGTTTGCATTTACAGATTTCCTCATGGTTCCGTTAGACGGTTTGTGCAGATTCTCCCTGCCGGAGAAGGCTATAACACCCCGTCCTGTTGCTAAAATTAAAAATCTGCTTCATCCGGAGACGATAGGTATCATCGGCGTGTCTGCTTCCCGTGAAAATTTTGGACGTATCATTCTTCGCAATGTGCTTGCAGAGGGATACCCTAAAGAGCAGGTGCGTATTATCCGTGATGGTTGTGATGAAATTGACGGAGTGCGTTGCATTCCTTCCGTGGATGCAGAAGGCAAGCTTGATCTGCTCGTTGTGGCTGTCCCTGCCAAACATCTTCCGGCTGTTGTTGATGAAGTTATCGAAAAAGACGCTGCAAGCAGTGTGATGCTGATTGCTGGCGGACTTGGAGAAACAGAAGAAAGTTACGAACGTGCACAGCAGGTGATTGCGCAAATCAATAAAGCACATGAATCCAGCGATGGCGGCCCTGTATTTATCGGGGCAAACTGCATGGGTATCGTCTCTCGTCCGGGTGGGTACAATACATGGTTCATCCCTGAAGATAAGTTTCCAAAGAATGGTCTTGGAACGCCGCGTCGTGCCGCACTGGTTAGCCAGAGCGGAGCATTTATGCTTTTCGGACTCAGCCGTTATCCGCACCTTTCCCCGAATTACATGATTTCAATGGGCAACCAGACCGACCTTACTTTAGGCGATATGGTTACCTACCTTAAAGATGATGACAATGTTGATGTGATCGCTGTGTATGCAGAAGGATTTAACGATCTTGACGGATTAGCATTTTGTCGTTCCGTGCGTGAAGCAGTGATGGCTGGTAAAGAGGTCGTATTCTACAAAGCCGGGCGCACACCTGAAGGCAAATCTGCAACCAGTGGACACACTGCATCGCTTGCTGGCGACTACATGGTGGCAGAAAGCTGTGTTCGACAGGCAGGCGCAGTTGTAGCGCAAACAGTCGAACAATTTCAGGATCTTTTTGTGCTTGCGGAAACACTTCATTCCAAAAAAGTGGAAGGTAACCGTCTTGGCGCGATCAGTGGTGCAGGGTTTGAAGCTGTAAGCATGGCTGACAGCATCGACGTGGGCACTTTTACCATGAAGCTCGCACCGTTTTCTGAAAAAGCTAACAATGGACTCCGAGCGTTATTGAAAGAAAAGCGTTTGGAATCCCTTGTGTCTATTTCAAACCCAATGGATATTACTCCAGCAGGGGATGATGAGTTGCACGTGGAAATCGCGAAAATCATGCTTGATGAACCTACTGTGGATGCAGTGGTCTTGGCGTTAACTCCGCTCAGCCCAATGATGCAGTCCCTTAATACCGAGAAGGGCGAGCCGTTCAGCATGCACAATGAAGAGAGCGTGCTGTCTCGTGCGTTGGAATTAGCAAAACAATCCGATAAGCCGCTTGTATGTGCATCTGATGGTGGTATGCTGTTTGAGCCGATGCGCGAAGCCTTGAATGAAGCAGGGGTTCCTGTTTTTCAAACTGCTGACAGAGCAGTGGCAGCGTTGGCGCGCTATGTTCAGTCACGTTTGCATGCTAAATCCATCCGTTGTGGTGGGTGTGGTATTCGTTAGATTTGCCTCCGGCGGGCAGGCTCTGCCTCCACAAGGGACTGGCGTCCGTAGCACTCGTTCCTCGTGAACGGCCACTGGCGCAAGCACCCGCAAGGGGACGCCCCCTTGACCGTGATTAAAGGGTTGATTTTTTGTGGTGCCTACACATAGTTTGTTAAACTTATGAATAACTGTTCGATGAAGTTGTTTGGAAGAGTGTTTAAAGCTTTTTATAAGCGATAAGTTGTTGGCATGTTTTCCACGCTTTTGCGGTTTAAGACTACATCATATAATGAAACAAAAAAACGGGCTGTCCTATTTAGATAGGACAGCCCGTTTTTTATATGAAAGGTAGTGAGGCATAAGCCGGAGGCTACGTAAAAAACGAGCTTAACTCGCAGTTAAAAAATTTAGGAGATTCTTAAGAAAGCCCTTTTTAAAGGGTTCTTAAGCCGCCGGAGGCTCGTCGAAGACAAAAGCATAAAGCGCCTAGGCCGCCGGAGGCAAGTCTCTATCTCGCAACTAACGGTAACGAGCAAACTTATAAACCTAACGGTTCATCATAAGAGAATTGAGACTCTTACCAACTTTCGGGATTGTGTCTCCGAAACAACGTTCAGCGTTTTCGCGCATTTTCTCCATGGAATCGCCAGTAATCAACTGCCCAAAAAGACGGTTGCCGTAAAAGAAGTTTGCGGCAAAATACATGCAGTATTTTTTGTAGAGCTTGATTGCGCGGGTAGGATCGCACCATTTTTCGATTTGATCCAAAAACATGAAAAGAGTTTCTTTGTAGGTCTCGGGTGTTGGCTCGAATCCTTCACTGAGTTCTGCAAATATCCACGGCTTAGATATGGCACCACGACCGATGGCAAGACCATCGCACCCTGTACGCTCCATCATAGATTGTGCTGATGGCACGTCCCATACATCACCGTTTCCAAAAATAGGAATGGAGACGGCTTCTTTTACAAGCCTGATGTCGTCGATACGCGGACGTTTTGTACGTCTGTCCGGGGCGACTCGTGGATGAAATGTTAGGGCATCCGCACCTGCTTGCTCCAGCATCTTTGCAAAAGCTACGGCTGGTCCTGATTCGTTTGTCCAACCTGTACGGAATTTAACAAACAGCGGAATGTCCACAGCTTTGCGCATTTTTTCTACCATCTCGCAGGCTCGGTCAACATCTCGCATGAGATCCGCACCGCATTGTTTTCCTACGATTGGCGAAACAGAGCAGCCCATGTTGATATCAACACCAAAGAAATTTTCTTCTTGAATGCGCTCAGCAGCGATAACCATGTCGTCTGGTGCTGCACCAAAAAGCTGGCATACCAGTTTTGGTAGCTCTTCATCCTGCCAGTTGAATACAGGGGACTTGTGTCGGTTTTCGGTAGGCACTGCGCGTGCGCTGCACATACCGGTAAACAATAGTCCGTATCCGCCGTAGTGCGCAGCAATTGCGCGATAGGCGACGTGTCCGAGTCCTGCCATTGGAGCGAGACATAAGCGGTTCTGGATGGTTCTGCCGCGCAGAGTAATAGGCGCAGAGAAAGATTCAGTAGCGTGCATGCATGCCCCTACAAAGTTTGTTCAAGAATGCAGGTGTCGTTTAATTCAAAAACGCGGAATGTGTTGTCTTCAAATGTAGCATAGGTAGGACGGTCACTCTGTTTAGGGAGCGAACAGGAACCCGGGTTCCAAATGTTGATGCCGTTTTCGTCGGTGTATGCTTTAGGACGGTGAACATGACCGTACACAAACGTGTCTCCGGCAGTGAGCGGAGGCATATTTTCCGGATTCCATAAATGTCCATGTGTCAGGAAGATGCGACGACCGTCTGCTACCAGCCATGAGAAATCAGACATCATTGGAAAGTCGAGTACCATCTGATCGACTTCAGCATCGCAATTACCGCGCACCGCAATAATTTTGTCTTTGTAGCTGTTCAACAGAACAACAGTTGCCTTAGGGTCGTGTCCCTCTGGAAGAGGATTACGAGGGCCGTGGTAGAGCAGATCCCCAAGCAATACAATAAAGTCTGGGTTAAAATTTTCTGCCTTGTCCAAAACAGTTTTTGCACGGTCGTAAGAACCGTGCAAATCTGAGATAAATAAAATTTTCATTAAGTGTGTGTCTTTAAATTTTTTATAAAACTTCTATTTTTATCCGCTTAGGCGGCGCTTCTATCCGTTTAGGAAGATAAATCGTGAGCACGCCGTTTTCAAACTTTGCGCTTACTTTCTCTTTGTCCACAAGCTCGCTTACTTCGAACCGCGCGCAGTACTCCACTTCCCCAAATTCCATGGAGTGTACACGTTCACCGGCGGTGAGTCCGAAATCGGACTTGGCTTGAATCGAGAGTTTGTCGTTTTCAATGTCTAAAAGCAACTTTTCTTTGTCCACTCCCGGCATATCGAGATAGAGATAGAACCCGTCTTCGCGTTCAACAAAATCTGCCGGTGGTTGTATTCGTGGGCGTTTTCCCATTATTTTAGGCATCTGCTGCATAGCCACTACCTTGGTTGAATATGGATTGTGCGCGGCTGCATTGCCGTGGACTTAGGAAGCTGAACAAACAGCATACCGGATTTCATGGTGGCAGTAATGCCGTCTTTATGGATTGGTACGTTGATTTTTACCAACCGCTGAAATGACCCTGTCGGGCGCTCCTGCTGGTGGTATTTTCCTTGAATTGGCTTCAGATCGCCTTTCAGGACAAGCGTATTGTCTTCAATAATCAACTCGACATCTTCCATTGCAGCACCCGGCAGTAAAGCCCGCACAAACACGCTTGTGTCATCCTCGCTTATGTACAGCGGGGGAAACGTGGAGCGTCGTGGGGCGGTGAGTTGCGGGTCGTGCAAATCATTCATCAGTTTATCAAACAGATGAGGGAAGTCGTAAAACGATCCATAGTTAATAACCATAATCCGGCTCTCCTTTCAGCATATATCATAAGCAGAGACAGCAATCCGTCAAGGTACGCAAAGGCACGCAGGTCAACGACTAAACAGTAAGGGAATAGGCTACTTGCGTGCGTCGCGTGTTCCGTTGTCCCATGCTTCTTGTGAAACGGCTTCTTCAACCAGCATCACAGGAATATCTTCACGAATAGGGTATACAACTTTACACTTTGAGCAGGATAGTCCGTCTTTATCTTTAGTAAGTTTCAGTGAATTCTTACATTTAGGGCAGGCGAGAATATTTAACAAATCAGCTTGAACAGTCACAGTGGGACTCCTTAAAAAAAATATACACACATAGTGTGCAGAAGGGCTAGTATACGCAGTTACTGTACGTACAGCAACAGGAAGCGGCGTAGTATAATTTTGAAAAAATATCTAATAAGAATATATAAAATGAGCAGGATACATATCGTCATCAATTCGCCATTTGACAAGCCACAAAGCGCAGGCGTAATTAGTATGATGAAAGAAATAAACATACACATTGTTACATAGTTCTATGAATGGAAGGAATTATGGCGCGAACATATATTGATTTACATACGCATTCAACAGCTTCTGACGGAAGCGATTCTCCCGAAGAGCTGGTTAGGCTGGCAAAAAAAGGTAATGTAACCACACTTGCCTTAACAGATCATGACACCGTAGCGGGTGTTGAAGAAGCTATGGAAACCGGTAAAGAGCTCGGAGTAGAAGTCATTGCCGGTTGTGAGCTTGGAGTGAAAACAGAGTTCGGCGAAATTCATCTTCTCGGTCTGTGGCTTGATCCCAAGGCTCCCAAGCTGCAATCTATAATGAGTGAGTTGCGCGGGTACCGAGCTGAGCGTAACAAAATTATTGTTGAAAAGCTTCAGACTCTCGGTATGAACATTACCTACGAAGAAGTACTTGAAGCAGCAGGCGACGGTTCTGTTGGTCGTCCACATATTGCTCAGGTTCTCGTTAATAAAAAATATTTCAAAAGCGTGAAAAAAGTTTTTGAAGATATGTTGTGCGATGGTGGCAAAGCATATGTTCCTAAAAAAGTACTCGATCCTATCGAGGGCGTTAAGTTGCTGAAAGAGGAAGGAGCTACAGTCTCATGGGCGCATATGTGCATTCATCGTCAGTCTACAGAGTATCTTAGTGATACAATCGCAACGCTAAAACCACACGGATTGGATGCGTTGGAAGCTTATCACAGCGAGCATGGGGCTGCTTCAACTAGACTTGTTGTTGAACTTGCAGCCATACATGGACTTGCACTCACCGGCGGTTCGGATTATCACGGCGCGGTGAAGCCTAATATTACGCTTGGTCGTGGTAAGGGTGGATTGTATGTGCCGCACAGTGTGCTCGATAACTTAAAAGAACTACGCCGCAAGCAGGGGCTTCCTGTTTAGCTAAGAATATTATGATTAAAAAATTGCCTGAACTGCTTTGTCCAGCAGGAGATATGGACAGACTCGAATCCGCACTGCTTTACGGTGCTGATGCGTGTTATCTTGGTGGAAAGAAACATAGCCTGCGCGCAAGCTCCGGCGGTTTTGACTGGGAAGAACTGGAAACAGCCTGCGGTAAAGCGCATGCTAAAAATGCTTCCATCTACTATACCCTCAATATTCTGCCGCATGAACAGCATCTTGCCGGTGTGGAAGAATCTCTTGAACATCTTGCTGAATCTAGTGTAGACGGGCTCATCATTGCTGACCCCGGTGTGCTTCGTATGGCACGCCGCATAGCACCGAACAAGTCTATCCATCTTAGCACACAAGCAAACACATCCAACAGTGAAGCTGTAGGATTCTGGCATGATCTCGGAATCGAGCGCGTTAACGTAGCACGTGAACTTGGTGCACATGCCATCAGCAAGCTTACAAAAGCATACCCTTCAATGGAATTTGAAGTGTTTGTTCACGGTGCAATGTGTCTAGCACTCTCAGGTCGTTGTCTGCTCTCATCTTGGATGAATCAGCGCCCTGCGAATTTAGGTGAATGCACGCATCCGTGCCGGTTCGAATACAAAGGTCTTGAAGTACAAGACATGCGTTTGACCGTTGAAGAAGGCATGCGCGAAGGGCCAACTTGGGATATAACCCACGAAGGACCACACAGTGCATTCTGGGCACCCGAAGATCTTTGTCTTGTAAAATACATGCACTGGTTCCACAAAAACAACGTCGCGTCTCTTAAAATTGAAGGGCGTATGAAGACTCCAAGCTACGTAGCACACGTAGTGGATGTCTACAGAACCGCCATCAACGACGTTGCCACCAAACAGTTCCGTTACGATGATTACATCCGTGAACTGCAGAACACTGCATCAAGAAATTTAAGCACAGGCTTCTTCTTACCAAAAGGACACAGAAAATCCGTGTCCCCGTTACCGAAGAGTGACTGTACGCCAATCGTCGCCAAGCTCGTGCAAAAAGAAAACGACAGCAAATGGCAAATCGCTGTGCGCTCTCCGTTCCGAGCAGACAGACCAGTGCAAGTGATGGTACCCGGACTTAAACGCCCAGTGTTACCAGTCGGAAGTTTCCAGCTGGAAAACCATCGCGGTGAAGCTGTCGATGTTGTACATCCCGGTATGTTCGGGTTTATCCGATGCGAAAGTGAGCATTTTTCTGAAGGACTTTTCCTGCGCGGATAGGCCTGCTGTCTTTATTGTACTATTTTATGTCTCCGACGGCGCTTGTCAGCGGGATGCCTCCGGCGAACCTGCGGTGCTTGCCTCCGGCGGCCAGAGAACCTTTTTAAGTAAAAAGGATTCTCTGGACTCTCCAAAAACTTTTATCTGCGAGGTCAGCACGTTCTTTACGGAACTTTGCGGCTTACGCTCCACTACCTTTCTTAAAATGAAAAAGGGCTGTCCTACATATTGTAGGACAGCCCTTTTTTTATTCAAGTCAGTGGAATTAAGCCGCGAGAAAAATAATCTACGGGCGTAACGCGCTAATAAAAGTTTTTGAAGGCCTTTGACCGTTAACGAGTCTTCGAGTTTTACGGACGAAGAGAGTGTAACGGGTCTGGGGGAAACTTTTTACAAAGCTTTAGCCGTTCTCAAAGAATGAGAGATTACGGATAAAGACAGTGGAACAGTTTCAGCCCAGCCGCCGGAGGCATCCCGCTGAAAAGCGCCGCCGGAGGCAATGGCAATAACTAACCTATCAAAAGCCTAGCGTTTGCCACGCGGCTTTGAGCTGCGCGAATTGCTTGGCTTTGAACTACGGGAACTGCTCGGTTTAGAGCCGTGTCCGCCAGTTGATTTTTTACCTTGAGAGCTACCCTGTGGCTTGCGTCTAAGGCTTGTCTTGTGTCGGTAATCGATGTTGATATTGTTACCGGCAGGTTCGTTGTAGTTGAAGTTGCCGAGTTTGCGCATTGAGAAAGCCTTGCCGATCTCCTGCTCCATCTGGAGCATTTCCATGAGGTCTTTTTCACCGATTAAGGTAATGGCAGTACCTTTGCGGTATGCACGAGCTGTTCGTCCAACACGGTGAATGTACATGTCTGAATGAGACGGTGCGTCAAACTGAACAATGTGCGTGATGTGGTCAAGATCGATACCGCGTGCAACGAGGTCTGTTGCTACGAGTACGCGTGCTTCACCTGACTGCATTTTTGCAAGCATTTTGTTTCGTTTTGACTGTGACAGGTCACTGTGCAGCGCAGCTACATCGCCAAATCTACCTGAAAGAAAACGTTCGATTTCTCGGCAGGTTTCTTTGGTGTTAGTAAAAATGATAACACCGCCGTCTTCCTTGGAATGCGGGCTGTGCTCTGCACGTTTCTGTTTGTGTACGAGCTCGTCAGAATCATTAAGCAGCAGCGGCATCAATGCTAAAAGAAGTTTCTTTTTAAGATGCGGCGCTACGGTGTAAATTTCGTGTGAGATGTCCGGCTTTGCTTCATCTGTGCGTACATCAATAACTGTAGGGTCTTTGGTGTAGGTGCATGCCAGATGCTCGATAGGCTTCGGCATGGTTGCAGAGAAGAATGCAGTTGTACGCTTGGACGGAATGTGATCCAGAATTTTTGTAATTTCAGGCAAGAAACCGAGGTCGAACATGCGGTCTGCTTCATCAATGATGAGCGTATCAACGCCGCCGAGACGGATTTCTTTCTGATTAATAAAATCGAGAAGTCGCCCTGGTGTTGCTACAATAATTGTAGACGCAGCTGCGGCTTTTTTTTGTGGCGTGGCACCGGCACCGCCGTAGACAGCTCCGCAACGGAAGCCGGTCTGTTGGCCGAGGTCAATGCAGGTTTTCTGAATCTGGAGAGCAAGCTCACGGGTCGGTGCGAGAATGAGCGCACGAATTGGACCGCGCTTCAGTGCGTCTTCTGCTGCTAAGTGCTGGAGCAAAGGAAGAAGGAACGCTGCTGTTTTGCCTGTACCTGTGTTTGCAAGGGCAATGGTGTCCTGTCTTTTGAGCAGGGCAGGAATAACAGCCTGCTGAACAGGAGTCGGTCTGGTAAATTTGCAGGCAACTAAGCCTGATCGGATACGCTGATCAAATGAAAACTGATCGAAGTAGAACTGTTCATAAGAAGGCTGTTCTGTTTCGGTATCAGTTTCAACTTCGGCTTCAATGGTAGTTTCAGCTTCGGTTGCTTTTTCAAGTTCGTCGGCGTTTATTTCGGGCGTGGTCATGGGAGTCCTTTATTATTCGACATTTTTCAGCGTAGGATATGCAGTATTTGCGCTTGAAATGTTTAAGATTGAAGTTAGCTGAGTGCACGTCATCAGTTTGCGACTGCGCAGCATTCAGCTGTAGGCGCTTTTATGATGTCTTTGGGCAAGTGCCCCTGAGACATATGGCAATATCTCACTCTGATGGTCATCGTAGTATAAGAAACGAAGAGCACTCGCAAATGAAATATTTTTAAAATGAAAAGTACTCAGGCTCAGCGACCTTATAATGTCTGCAGTGTGGGCATCCTCGTATCATATTACGTTAGCACCATTGGGTTGCATAATAATGATATTTTAAGGCTCGCACATAGAAAATGACGGGGGACTTATGCCGAAAGACGTAAAAGACTATCTACACCTGCTCGATAAACCACTCGACGAATCAGCAGCTCCGGCAGCGCGTAACTCTGCGCTAGGTGAAGATGCTTTGTGGCACGTGTTGTATTCGTTGGGACGCGATAATACGCACCCCAGTAAACATAAATGTTATTGGGGGCTTGTGCTGGCAGTTCGTGATCGTATGCTGGAAAAATGGGCTGCTGTGCAGAAGCAATATTATGAAAACGATGACAAACGATTGTATTATCTTTCGCTTGAGTTTTTACCCGGCAAGTTTTTACGCAGTAACCTGTTGGCGCTTGGCTTGGAAAATGAAGCGCACGAATTTTTGCGTGATCAGGGGTTCTCGTTAGATGAAATTATTGAGCAAGAATGTGAGCCGGGGCTGGGGAACGGCGGATTAGGGCGTCTTGCTTCCTGTTATATGGATTCAATGGCGACACTCGGATTGCCTGCATACGGCTATGGTATTCGTTATTCATATGGTTTGTTCAGACAAGAAATTCGTAATGGACAGCAGGTTGAACAGCCGGATAACTGGTTGCATGAAGGTAGCCATTGGCTGATTCCACGTCCTCATGGTCTGTATCCGATCCGTTTTTACGGTAAGGTTCATGAATGGCTGGATGATGATGGTGTGCTGCACCATGACTGGCGCGGCGGGGATATTGTTATGGCTATGGCGAATGATGTGTATGTGCCTGGCTATCGCAATGGCCATGTAAACTGCATTCGTTTGTGGGAAGCGCGTCCTCATAAAGAGTTTGTGTTGAGTTCGTTTAATGCGGGTGACTACATAGGATCTGTTCAGGAAAAAATTGCAGATGAAAATATTTCTATGGTGCTGTATCCGAGCGATGACGCGCCGGAAGGAAAAACTCTACGACTGAAGCAGCAGTATTTCTTCGTGGCAGCCACCATGCGAGATTTGATTCGTCGATTTAAAAAGTTAAATAAGCCTTGGGATCAATTAGCGGAAAAAAATGTTGTTCAGCTAAACGAAACACATCCATCCATTGCCATTCCAGAACTGATGCGAGTGCTGGTAGATGAAGAATTGCTCGGATGGGAAGAAGCATGGTGCATTTGCCAAAAACTTTTTGCCTACACCAACCATACAATTCTTCCAGAGGCGTTGGAAACATGGCCAGTGACGCTTGTTGAGCGTCTGCTACCACGCCATATGCAGATCATATATGAAATTAACCGACGCTTTCTTGAGGAAGTCCGTCTACATTTCCGCGACGAACCTGACCTTCCTTCTCGTGTTTCGCTCATTTCAGATGGTCCAGAAAAAATAGTACGTATGAGTCATTTAGCGATCGTTGGTAGCTTTAGTGTTAACGGTGTTTCAGCATTGCATACGCAAATTTTGCGTGACCGTGTATTTCACGATTTTATTCGGATATTCCCAGATAGGTTTAATAATAAAACAAACGGCGTAACACCGCGTAGATGGCTGCGGCAGTGTAACGTTGCGTTATCATGGTTACTTGGTGAACATTTGGGATGCAGCTGGGTGACAGACCTGAATAAACTGGAGCGTATTCGTGAGCTGGCAGAAGTTGAGGAATTTCGCCATGACTGGGATCAGTGCCGTCTTACAAATAAAAAGCGCCTTGCAGATTATATAGAAAAGGCAAACGGCATTACGATTAATCCGCACAGTATTTTTGATGTGCAGGTAAAGCGTTTCCACGAGTATAAGCGCCAGTTGTTGAACGTGTTACACATTATCTCGCTCTACAATAGTATACGGAAAAATCCAGAAGTGAAGATTCAGCCTCGCACGTTTATCTTTGGCGGTAAGGCTGCTCCAAGCTACTGGATGGCGAAGGACATCATTTATCTTATTAACTGCGTTGCACGGCGAGTGAATTCTGACCCGCATACACGAGATTCGTTGAAGGTGGTCTTCCTTGCAAACTACAATGTTACGCTGGCACAGCTTCTTGTTCCTGCGACAGATGTCTCTGAGCAGATCTCAACTGCAGGGTATGAGGCATCCGGTACCGGTAATATGAAATTTGCCCTTAACGGTGCATTGACCATCGGTACAAGAGATGGTGCGAATATTGAAATTGCCGAGCGCGTTGGAGATCCGAATATTTATCTCTTTGGTCTATGCGAGCAGGAAGTTATTGATCTGAAAAAGCGTGGCTACAATCCGTGGGATATATACAAAGACGATAGTGAATTGCGGGAAGTTTTGGACATGATCAATTCAGACCAGTTTACACCGGGTAATCCCACAGCCTTTAGTGCGATTTTCGATTCCCTGTTAAGCGGCGGAGATCGTTTTATGGTGCTTGCTGATTATCGTGCCTATGTGGAAACACACAAGCGCATTGCGCATGAATATGTTGACCGTGAACTTTGGATAAAGAAATCCATTATGAACACCGCCGGCATGGGATTCTTCTCCAGCGACCGAGCTGTTCAAGAATATATAGACGGCATCTGGAACATAAAACCAGACGTTTAGTTTGCTAATAAAAAAGGCTTCCCGTGAAAAGGAAGCCTTTTTTATTATGATGCAGTCGCTAAATGAAGAGTAACGCAGACCCGCCACATGCTGTAAGAACGCTGAGGACGACACGTCGTGACGGCATTTTTTTATCAACAACGGCAGTAATCATGATGACGGCAAGCGGTGTCATACTAATAAGTGATGCTGCGATTCCGGCTTTTGCATACTTCATAGAAAACAAAGCAATCCAGTTACCGATTGTGGTGCCGAAAAAGCTTGCAACAAGTACAATCTTCATCGCCTTTTTCATGTTTTCTTTTTGCTCAAAAATTTTGTGATACTGACCAAGAGCAGTTGCTGCAATCCAGGCACAGCTTGCAGCGGCGGCAATACGCAAAATACTGCCCATTAGCGGATCAAGTCCGTAGGAGAGTCCTTTGCGAATGCACACATGCGACAGGCCGAGTGCTAATACTGAAACCAGCACCAGTTTAAACCCATATCGCCACTCTTTGGAGTCTACGGGAATATCTGTTTGTTCGTCGTTCTGGTTTGTGATTGATAACACTGAACCGATGATGACAAACATGCCGACAAGGTTGAGGAGTGTCAGTGACTCTCCCAGTGTGAAAAATGCGATTACAGCAGTAACACAAGGTGTCATCTGCCATAAAATTGAACCGGTTCTTGCCCCGATGCGGGTGCATCCCTCGTAGAAGAGGGTGTCTGCAACACCAAGTCCAAGAACGCCGGAGAGTAAAATCCAACCGATGGATTGGCTTGGAAATACCCATTCAGCACCGATAATAAGCGCAATGCAAATGTTGTAAAACAACACTAACGGGGTACGGCATAAGGTGAGTGGCCATGCCCCGATAAGTTTGGCAGCATTTGTATGCATGTAAGTAGAAAGTCCCCATAGGCACGCTGTGCCCAGTGCTGCGATTTCCCCTACAAACATTGGTGTCTCCTTGTCGATAGTCGCAAGATGAATATCTGCAACATAACAATCTGTTTTTAAAGAAAAAATATAGTTCCTCCCTAGGCTCATTTTTTCATTTTCACAATGAATAAAGTGCGCAGAAACAAAAAAAGCCCCGTAGCAGCTGCTACGGGGCTTTGATCTTTTTATCTCTACAAAACGCTATTTAACAAATAATTTGAGGAAGCGTTTTTTACCAAGCTTGATGACATATTCACCAGCAGTAAGAGCATCTTCAGTGCTGCATTTTTCTCCATCAATGGAGAGTGCACCCTGTTTCATAAGGCGACGTGCTTCACCGCGGGATTTAGTGAGCTTTGCATCTGTAAGGAATACAGGAGGCATGGAAGCGTCACCGGATTCGCAAGTGTATTCCGGCAGATCGTCCGGAAGCTGACCTTTAGCGAATACTGAGTTGAATCCTGCACGAGCTTTAGCTGCTTCTTCAGCACCGTGGTACTGAGTTACAATATCTTCTGCGAGCTCTTCTTTAGCAATTTTCGGGTGGAGCTCACCAGATTCTACGTTAGCTTTAAGTGCTTTAATTTCTTCAAGAGACTTGAGAGAAATGAGTTCGTAGTAGCGCCACATGAGTTCGTCAGAAATAGACATAAGCTTGCCGAACATGTCAGCAGGAGCTTCGTCAATACCCACGTAGTTACCGTAGGATTTTGACATCTTACGAACGCCGTCGAGGCCTTCAAGAATAGGCATGGTCATGACGCACTGCGGAGCCTGACCTTCCTGAGACTGGAGGGTACGACCCATAAGTAAGTTGAACTTCTGGTCAGTACCACCAAGTTCGATATCTGATTCGAGTGCAACAGAGTCATAGCCCTGTACAAGCGGATACAAGAATTCATGGATAGCGATAGGGGTGTTGCCCTTGTAACGCTGCTCAAAATCGTTACGCTCAAGCATACGCGCTACGGTATAGCGGGATGCAAGACGAATAAAGTCAGCTGCGCCGAATTTGTCGAACCACTCGGAGTTGAAGCGAACTTCGGTTTTTTCAGGATCAAGAATCTTGAAAACCTGTTCTTTATATGTCTCTGCGTTAGCGAGAACATCTTCACGAGTAAGCGGAGGACGGGTGTCGGAACGGCCGGACGGGTCACCGATCATACCGGTGAAATCACCGATAAGGAAGATAACAGTGTGACCGAGTTCCTGAAAATGACGCAGCTTATGGATTGCAACACTATGACCAAGGTGCAAATCTGGAGCTGTTGGGTCAAAACCCATTTTTACGCGCAGCGGTTTGCCTTTTTCGAGCTTTTTCTTAAGCTCGTCGGCATCAATAAGTTCAGCACAGCCACGCTGAATGATTTCGAGCTGTTTTTGAATATCCATAATTCTCTCTTTTACAAAAAAATATGTTGTAGCTTGGTGTCTGTTACAAAGAATTGATGAATTGTCAAACTTTGCAAAATTGTCATACAGCCTCCGGCGGGCAAGGGCTCTGCTTCCGCAGGGGACTGGTCTCCGTAACACTCGTTCCTCGTGAACGGTTACTGGCGCAAGCACCCGCAAGGGGGACGCCCCCTTGACCTCGATTATGGTGAAGGGGGGCTCTGGAAAGATCTTGGTGGTAAGAATATGTAAGCTACATAAGATTTTTAAGCCGTAATTATTTCGAAAATAAAATGGGTATCGCCTAGTCGCAGTCAAGAGGGCGTCCCTCTTGCGGGGATGCAAGGGGCTGGTCCCTTGCCCCTCGGAGAGTCGCCGAAGGCAATACCTTACTCGCGAATAAGCTCAATAGCTGTGCACAGCCCTGTTTCATCATTGATGTCCATGAACAGACCGTTGATATGCTCAGTGCCTTTTGCAACTTTAAATCGCTGCGGCAGCCCTGTCATGAATCGTTCAATAATTACTTTTGGTTCCATACCGAGGCAGGATTCTTCGACTCCGCACATACCGGCATCAGTAAGATATCCGGTACCTTTTTGTAGGATCATCGCGTCTGCGGTTTGCACATGGGTGTGTGTGCCTATGACAGCCGAAACTTTGCCGTCCACATAGAAGGAGAGCGCTTTTTTTTTCGCTCGTTGCTTCGGCGTGGATGTCAATAATGCGAATAAGCACATCATCTGGAATGGACGCAAGCAGTTCGTCCACTTTCTTGAACGGGCAGTCGATGTTGTCCATGAACGTGCGTCCCAGTAGGTTCATTACAGCAACTTTGCTACCGTTTTTAAGCTCATGAATAACGAGACCGCTGCCTGGCGCTCCCTGCGGATAGTTAGCAGGGCGGATGAGCCGCGGTTCATTGTTAAGCAGGTTGTACATTTCCTTGTGCTTCCAGATGTGGTTACCGGAAGTAAGAATGTCTATACCTGCACCAAAAAGTTCGCGCATTGTGTCTCCTGAAAGACCAATGCCGCCGGAGGCGTTTTCCCCGTTAGCAATAACGAGGTCTGCCCCTTTTTCTTCTCTGAGAGAAGGAAGGCGTTTACGCAGAATAAGTCTGCCCGGTTTGCCTACAATGTCACCGAAGAATAAAATTCGCATGACGCTTCCTATAATTTAAAAAAAGAGTACGTCAACTGCTGTGCCTTCGTAGATGCCTTCACTGTCTGCGCCAATACGCGCGACACCGTCAGCCTGAAGCATGGTTTTCAGTAAGCCGGATTTTCCGAGCACAGGGGTTGCGATGGTTTTTCCATTTTTTTCTGTTACGCTGACGCGCACATAATCTTCACGCCCCGGTTTGGAAGCCACGTTGCGGCTAAGTACAGCTTGCTTGGAAGGCCAGCGGGTTTGATCGAACGCGTTTGTATCCCCACCAAGGTAGCGTAAAAACGGCATGCCGAGAATAAACATGACAACCTGCGCAGAGGCAACTTGTCCGGGGAGTCCCCATATGGCTTTGTTGCCGCATTTTGCAAGAATGAGCGGTTTACCCGGACTGATGGCTACCCCGTGGTTGATGATCTCTGCACCTTCGATTTCTTCAATAGCTCCCACTGTGAGATCACGAACACCAACAGAGCTGCCGCCGGAAAGGAATACAACATCGTTTTCCGCAAGGGCATTTTCAAGCGCTGTTTTGAGTGATTCGAGATTGTCTTCAACAAGGCCGTAGGTTTTCGCAGTCGCACCTGCACGTCGAGCACATGCTGCAAGAGTGTAGCTGTTAACGTCGCGTACTTGTCCAACAACAGGTTTTTCCTCAATAGGGATAAGTTCATCACCGGTTGAGATGATGCCTACTCGCGGCGTATTGTTGACTGGGATTTCCATAACACCGAGCGCTGCCAGCATTCCGACTTCTTGAGGACGGATACGGGTTCCGGCAACAAGAGCTGGATTTCCTGTTGTTGCGTCTTCACCTTTGAGCATGACGTTTTCGAATGGTGCGAGAGACTTGCGGATTTCCACAGTTCCTGCGCCAAGAGATTCCGTGTGTTCAACCATGACAACTGCGTCTGCACCGTCTGGAAGAATTCCGCCGGTTACGATTCCGGCGCATTCGCCATTTTGAAGAGTATATGATGCAGGTTGTTCAATATCGATATCACCGACAGATTCGAGATACGCAGGGTTTGCTTCAGATGCACCGAAGACACTGGACGCATTAATTGCGTAGCCGTCCATACATGAGCGGCTGGCAAGCGGCAGGTCTTCTGCTGCAATAATATCTTCCGCAAGTACACATCCATCTACAGCATCAATAGATACCGTGTGGGCTTGCAACGGGGAAAATGAGTGAAGTGCTTGAATAAATTCCTGCACGCTGAGTACATTGAAGAAATCTTTTTTCATATCGTATCCTCGAATCTTAATTAAATGGCGAACAAGCAGAGTAGCCTGTAACCGCAAGTGGTGCAAGGCTGAGGTGGTTGCGACAGTGTTGGAAATTCTTGGTAATGGGCGCAAAAAAACATCCGTCTGAGCCTGGAGAAAAAGGAAGGTACGAAGTTCTTTTTCTCCGTGTTCAAACGGATGTGCGGTGCTTTTTAAATGCCCCTTCGGGAAAAGGGGCATTTAATATGGGATAGGACGTGTATTAAACAAATTTCTTCTCTGGAAGCGTAGGGATTACGCGATGTATTGCTTAATACCGGTACGGGAAAGCTACCAGCGTCCTTGGGGGATCATATTATAAAGCAGACTGCTGACAAACCAGCACATTGCTGCGTTACTTCAAAAAAATCTGATGCTCACATAGGTCTAACTATGCTTCGCCCCTGACTTTTTCTTGTGCTTTGCACTGCACAAGTTTGTCTCAATCTGTCAAAAAACAACTTTGTCAGCAAACTCTTATAAAAGAGCTATTCCTTGATTGATGAGCCCTGCGGCAATTAGCCACATGATTGCGCACACCGTGCCATCAAGGATTCGCCATGAAGAAGGCTTGCGGAATAATGGTGCAAGTGCCTGTCCTCCAAATGCGAGAGCGCCGAACCAGATTACGGAGGCGCAAACGCCGCCGATCCAGAAATAAATTCTACCGTCACCGATAAATTGTCCGCCGAGTGAACCCATAAGAACAACTGTGTCCAAATAAGTGTGCGGGTTTAAAAAGGTAACAGCCAGTGTTGTTAGCACAACATTTCGCAAAGAGCGTGTAGCATCTGAAGATGTTGTCAGTATCCCTGGTTTGCAGGCAGATTTGAAAGCGCGGAATCCGTACCAGAGTAAAAATGCAGCGCCAAAAAAAAGTGGCAAACAATCTTACGTCAGGTGAGGAAGCGACAATCTGTCCAATACTGAAAACACCAAGTCCGATAAGTAGCATGTCGGACACGATGCACATGAGCGCGATAGTAAGATGGTGGTTTTTGCGAACACTCTGAGAGAGTAAAAAGGCATTTTGTGCCCCGATCGCCATAATTAATCCACCGCAAGTACCAAAACCTTGAAAAAATGGAGCGAGCATATCTGTTCCCAATCCTTAGCTGCATTGTAGCAATAATTCATAGTAATTCAGGTCAATACAGAAGGCGTCCCTTCGGCAGACAATGGGAAGTTCAGTGAGCGCTGTAACAACGGGGTGCGCTCAACACCCCGTCACCACATCTGGAACTTGTTTGCGAACACTTATGTAGAAGAAAAATGGTTAGAAGTGAAATTCATTGTTTTGATGTTACATAAGTTTTGCTAATGTGAGCGCATGATCGATTATAAACAGCTCGAAGCCTTTGCTGCCGTGGTAGAAAATGGTGGCTTTGAAAAAGCGGCAACCGTTCTGCATATTACGCAGTCAGCGGTTTCTCAGCGTATACGGTTGCTTGAAGATAGAATCGGCGCAATGCTTATTGTGCGCTCCACACCCGTGCAGCCTACTGCCATGGGACAAAAACTGCTTGGGCACTACAAGCAAGTAAGTCTCATGGAGCAGGACTTGTTTGAAGACACGCTGGGCAAGACGGCAGAAGATTATATTACGGTTCCTGTAGGTATTAATGCAGACAGTCTCGCAACGTGGATTCCCGACACGCTGCAAGAACTCCTGACGACTACAAATATTCTTGTAGATATTCGACTGGGGGATCAGGACAAAACACATGATATGCTTAAAAACGGGGAAGTGGTAGGTTGTGTCAGTTCCCAACCCGGACCCATGCAGGGATGTAAGACTGTCTATCTCGGCAAGATGATCTATGTGTGCTGTGCTACTCCAGAGTTCGCAAGAAAATGGTTCCCGAATGGATTTTCATCAGATGCTGTTCGCGCTGCGCCTATCCTTACATATGATCGTACAGATGAGATGAACAATGAAATGCTTTCACGGTACGGCATCCGTGCCGGTGAGTTCCCGACGCACTATGTACCGGATTCTCATATGTTTGTTGATCTGTGCAAAAAGGGGCTGGGGTACGGAATGATTCCGAGTTTGCAGATTGAAGAAGAGTTGCGAACAAAGCAGCTTGTACCAATCGTGCAAGGCTATTCTGTGACGGTAAGACTTTACTGGCATTGCTGGAATTTGCAGACGCGTCATATCATAATGCTTACTGATGCATTTGAGAAAGTCGCAAAGTTGCATCTTTCTCGATGAGTTTGGATAGACTGGCATTTTTGGCTAGTTTATGTAGTGTGTGCAGATTCTGAAAAAAGAAGAAAAGTGGTAACACATCTCTGTACAAACAGAGCATTCGTAATTACCAGTATCAGATACATATTGTCACATTAGAGTGCCAATGCTTATTTGCGTGTATAATGAGCATGTGTTATATTTCACATGCAAGTTGACTTATTAGATTATCAAAACGCTATGTTCTTACTATAGCATATTATATGAGACTATGCGGCTCGGTTTATTACCGATTCTGCAATTGGAGGATGAATGACTCAGCCTTTTAAGGATGCCGTAGGCATTTGTAAGACTATTATGCGTAACGGATTTGATGCGTATGTTGTAAACGCACAGCTTCAGCGAGAACTGCTTGAGGGCACGGACGAAACTGAACTGGATATTGCATGCGAAGCTCCTTTCGATGAGATTCTGCGCATGTTCCCTAACGTTTCTAAAGGTACTGAACGCGGTGTTGTTGCTCTGCTGAAAGAAGCGGATATCACGTACCGTTTTTATCCTACTGATGTAGAAGATGCATCTCATCCTGAAGAAAGCATTGCCCGCATTACTCCTCACTTGCTGAAACGCATGGAAGAGAAGTTCGGCAGCATCCCTACTCAGTACGCTTGCCCGTATGTTCCAGGTTCTGAAATGTACGAAGGCTTCGAAGACATCGCCAGCGGTGTAATTAAATTTTCAGGTATTCCGGACGAAACATTACGCCGTAACTACCTGCTTGGTATTCGTGCTTTGCGCTTTGCTGCAAACTATGATCTGCCAATCGAAAAGAATACTTGGATTGCTATCGTAAAAGGCACCTCCCGTATTCTTGATTACGTGCCTTCCCATAGCATTATGGAAGAATGGCGCAAAGTTGAAGCAGAGAACATGTGGCGCTTTGTTGAGCTTCTGTTCGATTCCATGATCCTTCATGGTCTGGTGCCGGAACTTGCAGCACTTTCCCGTTGTACTCAGATTAAAAATGAAGACACCGGTGAAGAACAGACTGTATTCCAGCACACCATCGACACTATGCGTCATTACCCTGAAGAACTGCCGTTCGACTGGTTCGGTACTTTTGCAGTGCTTTGCAGCAACGTAGGTAAACTCTACACTGCTGAATTTAGCAACGACTCATGGACCTTCAACCAGTTCTGTCGTGTTGGTGCTAAAGTTACCAGAAAAATTATGGGACGCCTGTCATTCCTTCCACAGGATATTGACCTTGTGTGTCACCTTGTAAAACATCATCAGTTTTTCCACAGCATGCTTACCGATAAAGGTATTCGTCGCTTCAAATCTCTTAACGACTACCCGCGCCTTATGGAAATGGCTCGTGCAGACGTTAAAGGTCGCGGCATTGCCCTTACCGCATTCAACCACAATATGAAGTGGCTTGAGCGCGCTGATATGCCTGAAGAAATGACTGAGCCGTTCCTTAACGGTAACGAAATCATGGAAGCAACCAGCCTCAAACCTGGTCCTCATGTTGGTATTCTGCGTGATGAGCTTCTTAAAGCTCAGATCGAAGGCAAAGTTACTTCCGTTGAAGAAGCTATTGCTTTTGTACGCGAATACAAAATGTAAGTTGAGTTTGAGATAAACTAGCACATCGCTGTGTTACTCAAAAATGCTATTCAGGCCGGACAACATATGTTGTCCGGCCTTTTTTTATGCTGCAATATATCATTTAACTTGCTAGCGAGTTGTCAGATTTTAGACTAGGACTGTCCGATTTTTTTATTGGCTGTCAGCACAACTGCTGAGGGTAAACTAAGACAGGAAGGTATAAATGAGTACTCGTAGACAATTCATAGCTGGCGCAGCAATGCTTGCCGGTGTTTCTGTTATTAAGGCTGTTCCGGCGTATGCGTGGGATTTTGCACTGGATAAGGGGATTATCTATACCGATACGCAGCTTGGAATGTGGGAAGGTAAGCAAGCAACTCATGTGCCACTCGTAGAAACAAATGACATGGAAGTAACTGTAATTACTCCGCACCCAATGAGTGAAGAGCATTACATAGTGCGGCACACCATTGTAGACGAGAACGGTGAAGTGGTGCATGCAAAGACATTTTCATGGAAAGATGATCCTATGTCCAAAACCATATTGAAGAAAAAAGGCAAGTTTGTAGCAACAAGCTTCTGTAATCTCCACGATATGTGGATAAAAGAATTTACCATGTAAGCTTCTGTTGTCTCCGACGGGCAAGGGCTCTGCCCCTTGCATCCCCGCAAGGGGGTATCCCCCTTGACCCAATTAGGGTTTTGATGATTGGGAAGAGGGTGACAACTATTTGCTTTTCTTAGTTCAAACGATAAATGGGAGCTGAAAAACTTGGCAATCAAGTTTTTCAGCTCCCATTTTTATGTACTTATGTGGCGTAATGACGGGCGAAACTAACAGGGATTGTTAACCTCGCAGTCGAGAGGGCGTCCCTCTCGTGGGGCGCAGGGGCAAAGCCCCGCCCGCCGGAGGCTAAGGTTAACTCTACCTAAACAACACGTGTTCCGCCAAGCCAGTGAGCTTTGACGCGACCTTTAAGGGAAGTGTTGAGGAACGGAGTATTTTTGCCTTTTGAGAACATGGCGTCTTCGGTCATCTTCCATTCTTCTTTTGGATCGAAGAGGAAGAAGTCTGCTATGTCACCTTCTGCGAAAGTGTTAAGCGGAAGCTTAAAGATTGCAGCAGGTTTCTCAGCCCACATTTTGATGAATTCATCTTCTGTAATGGTGCCGTCTTCTACCTGCGTCCATGTAAGTGCTACCGCGCTGTCCATACCAGAGATACCGTTCGGAGCGCCCTCAATCGGGTGCTCTTTTTCGTGGTCGGCATGTGGAGCATGGTCGGTTACGAAAATATCGACGGTACCGTCTTTCACAGCCTCCTTCATGGCAAGGCGATCTTCTTCGCTACGCAATGGAGGGTTTACTTTTGCGGCAGTGGAGTAATTGCTGAGAATTTCATCTGTAAGAATCAGGTAGTGCGGGCAGGTTTCTGCCGTCACTTTTACGCCTCTGGTTTTTGCCCAGCGGATAAGATCTACAGATTGTTTGCAGCTTACGTGCGCGAGGTGAACTGGTAAGTCCAGAAATTCTGCGAGCAGAATATCCCGCGCAACCTGCATGGACTCGGCAACGACTGGCTGTCCTTTTAGACCGATGGCTTCGCTTACTGCGCCTTCGTTCATGTGGCAGTCTTTGGCAAGAGTCGGATCTTCGCAGTGATCAATGACGGTCAGCCCGAAGGTTGCTGCGTATTCCATGCAATGACGGAACATTTCGGCACCGCCCACTGGTACGCCGTCGTTGGATATTGCGACACAACCGGCTTCAGCAAGTTCGCCCATCGGCGCGAGTTCTTTACCTTTCAGGCCGATTGTTGCTGCACCGATAGGGTAGAGATATGGACCGTTAGGCCATGTCTGCTGTGCACGCTGGAGCATCGCTTCAGTAACGGATGCGCAATCGTTGGTAGGTTTGGTGTTTGCCATAGCCATTACACCGCCGAAACCGCCGTGCGCTGCAGCTGCAAGACCGGATTCAATGTCTTCTTTGTATTCAAAGCCCGGTTCACGCAGGTGAACATGGCAGTCGTAAAAGCTTGGGAATACGATAAGCCCTGTTGCGTCTACAACTTCGGTATCTTCCGGTGCTGAAATTTCACCGTGTGGTGTGACAGATACGATGGTGGAGCCGGAAACAAGAATATCTACGGAAGTTCCACGAAGCAGACCATTGGAGATAAACAAATTGGTCATGGCTATACTCCTTTGTCTTTACGGGTTGCGTGGAGGTACAGGATCGCCATTCGAGTGGCTACACCTGCGGATACCTGATTAAGTACACTGCTGTCTTTGCAGTCAGCAAGGTCTGAGGCAATTTCAAGCCCTCTGTTCATAGGTCCCGGGTGAAGGATTTTAGCACCTTCAGCCGCCATTTCCATATGATTTGAGGTAAGGCAGTACATGCGCGCGTATTCGTTGAGATCAGGCAATAAGCCCGCCTGCTGACGTTCCAGCTGCAAGCGAAGACACATTACTGCATCTACGCCTTCAACGGCTTTGGTCAAGTCGTTAAAGACTTCAACAGGCCATGTATGCACGGTTTTAGGCAACAGGGTACGCGGTGCACATAGTCTAACCTTAACACCCTGACGGGTGAGCAGGTTGATGTTGGAACGTGCAACGCGGCTGTGCTTAACATCGCCGAGAATAAGGATGGTTTTTCCTTTGTACTCGTTGTTCCATGCTCTGCGCAGAGTAAAGTTATCCAGAATTGCCTGAGTCGGGTGGGCATGACAGCCGTCACCAGCATTAACTACAGCGCAGTCCAGACGTTCCGCGATGAACTGTGCTGCGCCGTTTGCTTTGTGGCGCAAAACGATAACATCAGGGTTCATAGCTTCCAGCGTCAGGGCAGTATCTTTAAGGCTTTCGCCTTTTGTTAGACTTGAACTGCTGCTGGATAGTGAAAAAGTATCGGCAGACAAGCGCTTGCCTGCAACGTCGAATGAGGTCTTTGTCCGCGTACTAGGCTCTGCAAAGAAGAGCACAACGCTTTTACCCTTGAGGGTCGGAACCTTCTTAATAGGGCGTTGGTTGATTTCGTGAAATTGCTCGGCTGTATCGAGAAGATGAGAGACTTCTTCGAGTGACAGCTGACTAACGTCCAAAAGGTCTTTGTGCGGCCAGATGAAGTGTTTTTCTTGTGGCATTTCATTTTCTCTGGTTTGCGGGCAACGCCCATGATGATTTGGAGGACTAAAAGTCTTCCGGCAAAATAGCGTATTGGAATCGTTTGCCTTTCGACAACGTTCCTAGTTCATTCGTAATGCCCAGTGCTTTGGCGCCTGCAATAGTAAGCATGCGTAACAATGCACCGGTCGGTATATCGAAATTGTCGCGCAGGTAGCGCGCTTCATTCCAAAGGTTAAGGTCATGGTTCGAAGCAAGGCTGTCTGTACCAATGGTCAGTTGTAGACCTGCTTCTAGAAAATTGCGTACTGGTGCTGTACCTACACCTATAAGTTTGTTTGAACGCGGGCACAGGCATACGGTTGTTTCACTTTCTCGAAGAATTTCTATGTCGTCTGGTGTGCAATGCACGCAATGGACGGCGATAGTGGATTTATCCAGCAGGCCGAGGTGCTTTGCATATGGTACTGCGCGCATTTGAGGCGGTGTAAAATTTTTAGGAAGAACTCTGCGTGAAAGTTGTTCTTTAAAACGACCGGTACCCTTGGTCAGCAGCTCTTCCTCGCCGGGGTGTTCAGCAAGGTGGACAGAAAAATACCGCTCACTAGAGCGGCACCATTGTTTAGCAACAACCAACGCATCAGGGCTGGTAGAGTAGAGAGCGTGACCGGAAAGAGTCATCCATCGTTTTTTGGCTTCGCTTGGTAATTCGTCAGCAGCAGAAGGGAATAAGTCTTCTGCACTCAAAGTACCGGAGGCAAGGTTTGGAAAATTGTATCCAAACACTTCAAACTGGATATGACAGCTAAGATTGCGAGCAGTAACAGCATCATACACGGCTTTAGGCGCGCGTCCGTTAACGTCTGCAATATGCGCTGTGCCGCTTTCTGCCATTTCAGAAATTGCGGATTCAAGACTTTGAGCATCAACCGGATTTGCCATGAGCGGCAGGGCTGATTCAATCCATGTCTCAAATCCTTCACCAAAGATTGCTTTGCCTTTCAGGTGCGCAAGTTCCAGATGATTATGGCAGTTAATGAGAGCAGGCATCAGAGTTACATCGCCTAAATCTTCAGCTTCTATTTTGTAGGCTTTTGAAAAGTCGCTGAACGAAAGAACGTCCACAATAGTTGAACTACTGTGGACGATAACGCCGTCTTCAATGACATCTGGAAAAGAGTAATACCCCGAATCTGTTCGGGGGGAAGTGTTATGGCCTTCCATAGTGAGGATGCGACTAGCGCGGATGGCATTGAGCATTGAAAAAATTTGTTGGTTATATGTGGTTAAAATTTGGCGTACCGCCACACATTCGAATCACATATGTTCAGAGCTTTGTAAAGGAGAGAATGGGGTTGTCTGGAATCTCAATTAATTTTTTGTTCTAGCCATTGTAAGCAACATGGCTATTCATCGCACGTTAAAAGGAATGTGGAACAATGTTGGGTAGAAACTCTTGGATTGATGGCATTTAGTATTGAGTGTGCAAACACTGTTGGTAAGTAGGTAGTAACTTTAATTCTCAAAAAAAATTAAGATCATTAAATCTATTGCCGAAATATATGATAAGTAGAGGCACATGATTAATAGTGTTTAATGAAAAATCATCTTGTTTTACTCTGTAATTGAAGAGAGTTTACATTGGTATTTGTCAATATGCATTCAAGATTGGTTATGTTTATTAATAAATAGTTATTTTTGGGGGAATAATGTTTAAAAGTATTAAGGCGAAAGTCACCGCCTTGGTTATGATTGCTGCGTTGTCTTCGGTTTTGTTGGTTTTAGTTATTTCAAATGCCATTGTACGCGAAGATGCAATAGACTCTTTTGGAGCATCATCAAAAACTGATGCTTTTCTTGTAGAAAATATTGTAAGCAGCTTTTTTTCTGATGCCATAAATACAACAAAAGAGCTTGCGTTGTTAGAAGAGCTACAAATGGCAACAGGAGCACTGACATTTAACCATACGATTCAGTCTGACATCAATTTTACTTCTAAAGAACTACCGCAGCTTGAGCGCCGTATTGCAGGTGTACTTTCCAACGCGCGTGCAGCGCATTCAAGTTACGAGCTCGTGTACTATGGCAGTAGTACAGGCGGGTTTATTATGTCCGATCCTACGGCATTGCCTGCGAAGTATGATCCTCGTCAGCGCCCGTGGTATAAGGCAGCAGTTGCCTCTTCTTCCGGATCAGCTGTCTCCAAGGCTTATCAGAGTACAGCCGGTATGCCTGTGGCAAGTACCATGACAGTTGTGCGCGGTCAGCAAGGTGAAGTGCTTGGGGTGGTTGCGATTGATGTTCAGCTTTCTATGCTGGTACGCATGATGAAGAATATTAAGATTGGTGAAACCGGTCGGGTACTGCTTCTTGAAAATGATGGAACCATTCTAGCCGCTCCGGGCTATGACAACCTGATCATGAAACGGATAGGTTCGACCGGAAACGCAGAACTAGACTTCCTCGCAGGTAAACAGGACGGTATGTATGAGGTCAAAGCTGAGAAAGGTCAGCAGTTGGCACGTATGCATACTGTGTCAGCAACCGGCCACAAGCTACTTGTTATTAAGGATGAAAGTGAAGTCGTCGAGGCTGCTGATGCGAGTTTGCTCGCAACGCTAGTTGTAGGTTTTGGCGTGACATTAGTAATTGGCTTAATAGCGTACTTCTTTGTGTTGCGAACGTTGAAGCCGCTATACAGCGTTATTAATTCTGCAAAAGAAGTAAGCAAAGGGGAATACAACAAAGTTCCTCCAGAGTCTGAATTCTCAGGCGAGTTGCTTGATTTGCACTGTGCTTTAAAAGAAATGGTTGGCAGCCTTGTAAGCTCAATCCAGATGGCTGATCATAAAACTGAAGAGGCAGAAGAACAGACTTTACGAGCTAGTGAAGCTCTTGATGCAGCCGCAGAGGCACAAGCACAAGCGGAAGTTGCGCGTAAAGAAGGGTTGAATCAGGCCGCGGGTCAGCTTGAGGCTATCGTTTCTAACATTGGTTCTGTTTCTGAAGAGCTTTCGTTACTCGTTGAACAAACTCGAAGTGGTACGGAGCGTCAGGCTGCACGTAGCGGTGAAACCGCAACGGCAATGGAGCAGATGAATACTGCCGTGATGGAAGTTGCACGCAATGCCTCCGATGCTGCTCAGCATTCAGAAGTTATGCATGAAAGTGTTATACATGAAGCAGATGCAGTGATGGAAGTTGTGAGTGCTATTGATGATGTTGCAGTTAGGTCTGAAAAAATGATGGAGAGTCTTGGTGCTCTTGGCGAAAATGCACAGGGTATCGGTCAAATTATGGATGTGATTTCAGATATTGCCGATCAAACAAATCTACTTGCATTAAACGCTGCAATTGAGGCAGCCCGAGCAGGAGAAGCTGGTCGCGGTTTTGCGGTGGTTGCTGATGAAGTACGAAAACTTGCTGAAAAGACTATGCAGGCAACTTCTGAAGTAGGAAAAGCTGTACATGCTATTCAGCAGGGAACAATCCAGAATATTGATGCTATGAAGCAGACAACAGATGTAGTTGTGAACTGTACAAGCCTTGCGAAAGAAGCAGGGGATGCTTTGGCGAATATGACAACTATGATTGAAGGATCAACAGATATGGTTCGTGTAATAGCTACAGCATCTGAAGAGCAGTCTGCAACGAGTGAAGAAATTAATTCGAGTGTTGAGGAAGTAACTCGTCTGGCTGACGAAATGGCGACCTCTGCAGGAGACTCCGCGAGGACAATGGCGACATTAGCGAATTTATCGGATGAACTTAATGGCGTGATTGTCACATTAAAGCAGGATTAACTCTGCTCAGTCAGTAACAGTATGAATTCAAAAAGAGGCTCTTTCAGGCAGGATGGGGCCTCTTTTTTATTGCGCTGCCGGCGTATATAATATTTGACTATTATAGATGTGAAAGGGAAAGTGTGCTCTGAACTCAAATTTTAGTTATGACATTTTTTGCTGCTAGTGTCATAACGCAATTTTATATTTTTATACTACATGCCTTTTTCTGAAAAGGATGACAGCAAGTACCTTTTTTATGGGGTACGCTGGATATCGCTGGAGGTAGAATGAAGGATCAGATGGCTTTGTTTTCGATAGTTATGACATCAGTAATGTTTGTTCTATGGGTAATAATATGTTGGCGCATGATTGCACCACTTACTGTTCGCCGTTCTACAAAAATATTGCTTGCCGCTGCCTTACTTGCCGCTCTGGTACTGTATTACGTGACACGGTTGTTTGTGAAGGAAGGACTTCCTGTTGAGGTGAACACAACGTTGCGTTGGATAGGCTACCTTTCCCTAGGTTTTATTTCCCTTACCATTCCGTTTCTTTTTGTAAAAGAAGTGCTGCAGTTTGGTGGGCGTGTTGTGGGGGATAAGAAAGAACCTGTTGATGGTGCACGCCGCGCTTTTTTACACAACGCAGGTAATGCAGCCGTGATGGCAGCCGTTCTTCCTACCATGGCCTTTTCGATACAAGAGGCGTTTCAAAAGCCGATTGTTAAAAACAATGCTTTGAAGATTGCAGGGCTTCATCCTGATTTGGAAGGAACGACAATCGCGCATATTTCTGATTTGCATGTGGGCTCCATTTTAGATGAAAAATGGCTCAATGCTCTGATGAGTCAGGTTGGGGAATTGCGTGCAGATATGTTTGTGCTCACGGGAGATGCAATCGACGGTAAAGTTTCCCGTGTAGGTAAGGAACTCGATTCGCTGTTAAAATTTGAGGCTCCGTTAGGGAAATTTTTTGTGACCGGCAACCATGAATTCTATTCAGGCGTTGATGGTTGGGTTGAGCAAATGCGTGCACTCAATTTTACTGTATTAAATAATGAACATACTCTTATCCAAAAGGGAGAAGGCAAGCTCTTACTGGCTGGAGTATGGGATTATTCTGGTGAACGCTTTGGTGAACACTATGCGTCTGATCCTTTTGCAGCGAAAGCTGGTGCACCAGAACATGATTTGTCTATTCTGTTGGCACACCAGCCTAAAAATATTTTTGAAGCTAGTAGGGCGAAATTCGACATCCAGCTTTCCGGTCACACTCACGGTGGACAATATTTTCCGTGGACATACGCAGTGCACTTGTTCCAACCCTATGTGCAAGGCTTGCATCAGGTTGATGATAGTTTGTTGTATGTAAATACAGGGACAGGCTTCTGGGGGCCGCCAATGCGCTTCACGGTTCCGCCAGAGATTACATTACACACCCTCACTCGCGCTTAGACTAGAATTCTCCATCCCATAGATTTTCTATGGTGTATGGTGAATTGTAGAAGGTGAAAACCTTGCCGTCGATAATACGGGCTCCCATGTCCAACTCAGCAATGGCAGTCATATCATTTGTGTCGAGATGAATTTCTGTACTTTTGATATTTTCCTGAATGCGTTCTGGCGTGATCGATTTTGGAATAGCAATTATGTCTAGGTTCAAAAGCCATGCAATGAGTACCTGAGCGGTCGTGCACCCATGTTTTTTAGCAATGGTCATAATGAGAGGATGCTTGAGGAGCGGTGGAGGTTTGCAGCCATCTGCCGTTGTTATTGGAGTTCCAATAGAACCTAGCGGGCAATAAGCCGTGAGCCTGATGTCGTGCTTGCGAGCAAATGCAACTTGTGCGCGTTGCTGTTGGTACGGATGCATTTCTATCTGATTAATTGCAGGCGGAATAGCTGCTGTTGATAACAGTGCTGTAAGTTTTTTTATGCTGAAATTACTCACGCCAATATTTCGAACGATCTCTCGATCTACACAATCTTCCATGCCTCGCCACGTGTCACGAAGCGGAACTTCTTCCAGCGAAAAATAGTCATCTCGTTTTCCGGGAAGTCCTACACCGGGTTTTAATGCAACCGGCCAATGCATGAGATACAAATCTAAATATTCCAGTCCCAGATCTTCCAGTGTTTGCGATAGGGCAGGCAATACTTCCTCCGGCTTATGGGCGTCACACCATAGTTTGGAGGTTATCCATAGCTCTTCGCGTGGAAATAGCTTTAATGCTTTTTTCAGAGCAGCACCAATTTGTTTTTCGTTACCATAAATTGCTGCACAGTCTATATGTCTGTAGCCAGCTTTTAGTGCAGCTAAAATGGCATGCTCTATCTTGTCTGGTGGGCTTAGGTACGTGCCAAGTCCCAATGCCGGAATTTTGTTACCGGTGGGTAATTGAAAGTGTCTCATAGAATGCCTCCGCTATGCATCTATAGGGCGAAAGAAAGGACTTTGCTCTAGCATATCAGAGATAGCAGGCATGTAAATATGATGTTGGCTTTGAGTATTTTTGAAAGAAATTTCTCACATTATTTTAAATGAAAACAACAAGAAAAATATGAATATAATATAGCATCAATGTGTATGATTTGTTATAAAAACAGAGCGGTTATAAAAGGGGGCTTAGAAAAAATAAAGTGAGTTCGGAAATCGTATGAAAAATATTCTAGTAACTGGTGGCGCAGGTTATATAGGTAGTCATACTTCAATTGAACTGCTTGAAAGCGGACACAGCGTAATTTGTGTGGATAATTTTTCAAATAGTTCAAAAGAGGTATTTGACGTTATTCATGATCTTACAGGCAAATACGTGACGTGGTACGAAGCTGATGTGCGTGACGTTGAAGTGTTGCGCGACATTACGAAAACGCATGACATTGATTGTGTAATTCATTTCGCAGGATACAAGGCTGTAGGTGAGTCTGTTGAGAACCCACTCATGTATTACCAAAATAATATTGATAGTACGTTAGCTTTGTGTGAAGTTTGTTTAGAAAATTCTATTAATAACATTGTGTTCAGCTCTTCTGCGACAGTTTATGGAGATCCTCAGTACTTACCTCTTGATGAGAATCATTCCTTGAGTGCGACAAACCCTTACGGCAATTGCAAGTTGTTTATTGAACACATATTAATGGACGTGCAAGTGGCACATCCTGAAATGAACATTGCATTGTTGAGATATTTTAATCCTGTTGGCGCTCACCCTTCTCATAGGCTAGGAGAAAGTCCTAAAGGTATCCCCAATAATTTAATGCCATATATTTGCCAAACAGCTTCCGGTCTCCGCGGGCAGTTAAGTATTTTTGGTGACGATTATGATACGGTCGACGGGACAGGAGTCCGAGACTATATTCATGTTGTTGATTTAGCGAAAGGGCATGTCGCTGCTATTAAAAAACTTACAACTGCTCCCGGCTGTGTTGTTTTTAATTTGGGAACAGGGAACGGTACAAGCGTACTTGAACTAGTACGTGCATTTATTACAGAAAACAAAGTAGATGTTCCCTTTGCAATTGCCCCTCGACGGGCAGGAGATATTGCTGAATGTTGGGCGGACCCTTCTAGCGCAAAAGAAGAGCTTGGCTGGGAGGCTCAGTACACTATTGTCGATATGGTTCGCGATAGCTGGGGAGCTCAGAAAAGAATGAACACGAGTGAAACAGCCGCTTCGATGCCTGAAGCTGTATAGTTTAAATAAATATTTTTCGTTAGAATGTAAAAAGTCCGTTTCTTTAGAGAGCGGACTTTTTTAATTATTACATTTTTTGTTTCAATTGGGATGTAGTAGACAATGTGTGATAACTTGACTTATCAATGTTGTTAGCATCAAAAAAGTGAAAGTAAAATTTTTCTAAATAGTCACAGTAGGAGACCGTAAATGTCACGCATTGGACTCGATTCTTTGAAACAGCTTTTTAAAAGCAAAAGTGGTTCAAGGTCTTTAATAGTTATATCAGTTCTTTTGGTTATTGTTGTAGGCTTCAGCATTGTTGGGATCCGTACTCAGGTTGCCGAACAGCCAGTAATGCCAATTAATGGTGAGATCAAGGGCGATGCAGACATTGCTCCGTTAGTGTTCAAAGCTGCATATTTTTCTTTAGATAGAGAATTGAATAACTCTACTCTTGGTTGGCTCCCTAACGACTTGATGATTTCCCCGACATCATGGCTCGACAATAAGAGAAATCTTCAACGCGGTATAATCTTTGCCACTCGTGGTATAATTAACGTGTACACCATGAACTTTGCACGTAGCGGTTCTGGCGAGGAAGTGAACAAAGACCTGCTGAAAGCGCAGACATCATCTTTTCCATACGCTGAAGACGTTTGGATGTTTGCATCATCCGAGAGCAGATACAACGAAGGCATCAAGTCAATTAATTCCTATTTGAAAGATGTTGAAAGCGGCAAAGCTGTATTCAATGTAAAGACTGACGACTTGTACACCCTCATTGATACTCTTGAGTCACTTATTGAAATGCCTCAGTCTCGTTTGAAGACAGGGGTTGATTCTCATTTTGAAGCTGATGATGCTATCTACTTTGCTAAAGGTGTTTGTCTGGTTGTACGTGACGTATTATATACCGTAACTAAGGCATACCCAGAGTTGATGAATCGCGGTGGCGAACAGAACATTACTGTTGCTTTGGAGACCCTTGACATTATTGCTAGCTTTAATCCGTTATACGTATTCGCTGGCGGGAATAAAAATGGTGACTCAATGCTTCCGAACCAGGTGCAGGCCTTGGCCTCTAAGCTTGATATTACAGCAAACCGTTTGCGCGATGTTAAATTAGCATTAGATAAATAGAAGACATGAACTAGGTGGAATTTGAAAGTAAAGACTGTTTCTTATAGACGCTCTTTATTGAAATCTCCCTAGGTTAGAATAAAATAGAAAAGCCCGCCTCATTTTGAGGCGGGCTTTATTCGTTTCATAACTAATTGTAAGGAGAATGCTTATAGTAAGCTATAAACCCTGACGTTGGTATTCAGCGCGACGCAGGAAATTGACAGCTCGATCAGGGAAGTCAGTGAAAACGCCGTCAACATCTACTGTGTAGTAGAAGATATCCAGCATGTCTTCAAAGCTTGCTGCATAGGCCGGGATACGGCCATTATCAAGACGGAAGGTGTAAGGGTGAACTTCCATGCCATTGGCGTGGGCATCTTTTACCATGTCTGTAATAATGAGATTGTTGCCAGTGGAATCATTTTTAACGAGCATTGGTTTCCAAGGACCGATGCCGTCAGCGTATTGAGAAATACGCTCCATTGCGCCTTTTTCAAACATCCAATCATAGTTGTAAGGAACAAATTTTCCGTTTTTCTTTTCCATGGTTTCGTTCCAGCTGGTTTCAGCGATAAGCTGAACAACTTTAACGTTCATACCGAGTTTAGGAAGAAGATCTTTGCTAATGCGGCGAGTTTCGATTGGATCAAAGCACTGTACGTATACTTTGTCTTCTTTAGTGGTGTAGCCGTACGCTTTAAGCATGTTTAATGCTGCCATACTAATGTCTTTGCCTTCAGCACGGTGGAACCAAGGAGCCTTAATCTCAGGGTAAATACCAACGTTTTTACCCGTAGATTTGTTTAAGCCCTGAATGAGCTGGAGTTCTTCTTCAAAGGTTGGGACTTCGAATGAAGAAGAAAACATTGGAAAGCGAGTGCCGAAGCCCTGAACTTTCTTACCATCTTTGACATTGAACCCTTCGGTAACTTTAAGAGTTTTAATTTCTGGAAGGGTAAAGTCGATTGCGAACCAGCGTTTTTCACCATTAACCATTCTAAAACGTTTTGGAAATTTTTCCATAACGTCAGTGATGCGATCAAGGTAATGATCGTGAAGAACGACAAGCTGGTCATCCTTGGTCATAACCAGATCTTGCTCTATGTAGTCAACGCCCATGAAGTATGCGGCAGCTTTTGCTTCAAGGGTATGTTCAGGCAGGTAGCCGGAAGCACCACGGTGTGCGATTACAATTTTATTGGCACCTGCAAAGGCAACGCTTGCACTAAGGGCAATCAGGGCAATAAGTAAAAATGACAGCAACTTTTTCATAATAAACTCCTCAAAAAATATTATATGGTTACATATCATAAAAGGTTAGAAAGGCAAGGCTGATAGCGCTTACAATTGGTGGGGAAACTCTTGGTTTTTAGCTAGTGTTGTGCTTTAGGTTCATGAGAAATAATTTCATGTTTTTTGGTGAGACGCGTGAATGATTCTGCACTCGTTCGTTTCTACTTCATGGAGCAGTATAAGAAACGAAGAGCCATTTGCTGCAACTTCATTGGTAGTTACGAAATGATTGTTACGTGTATATATGTCGAAAGTTACAATTCAATACAAAAAAAGGCTGCTCTCATAGTGAGGGCAGCCTTTTGGTTTTGATTTAGTTTTCTAGAACTTAATTTAGCAAAGTAAGAATCTTAGTAGTAAATGGTTTCGCTTGGATCTGATCTTCTGAAGTAGTTTTGTTTTTTTGAGATAAGTGTTCAAAAAGAATTGAGCCATATGCAAGTCCCAATGGGAAGAATAGGATAAAAGCCCCATCATCACTTTTTATTCGAAGCTCTGTAAGTCCATAACCCAAGCTAAAGAATGTCATTAAAAATAAGAAAGTTTTAATCCGACCTGAAGAGTGGCGGAATGCGGGAATAAATGCACCGATGAGGAGCAGAGTGCCTACAATCCCCCATCCAAATAGTGACCCTAAATAAAGACTGTGAGGATGAGCCCAACGGCTATCTATAATTAGAATATTTTTATCTACCATTTCTGCACGATGTGCTTCTTTATAGTCGCTGTCATAGTCACTGTAGGCTCGTAATCCATGACCAAGAATAGGAGCCTCTTTAATTCCTTGTAAGGCTGTGTACCAAATTCCTATACGCTGTTTGGTAGTTCTGTCATGAAGAGGGGCGGAGAGTGGGTCGATTAAACGTTGTTGTTGCCTCGGCGGTAAGATAGTAAAAATAATAAGGCTGATAAGTACTGCAACGACAACTACCTTAATTAGATGCTTAGAACGATAGAATAGTATGTAGGCAGCAATGGCACAGAGTAGGCCAAGGATAGTTGACCGGCTCACTGTCATGAAGATTGCTGTGCCGATAATTACAAATAAACAATATACGATAAGCCGCTTCTTTTTTGAGAAGATGCTCAGGTACGTGAACAGTGTGAAGATTGAAAATGCGCCTGCTACCGCTAGTCGATGTGGATTTCCATACGACAAGATAAGGCGGTCATCAAACATCTCTGGCGCCCAAATGCATGCATAGGTAACACCTATGAAGAGAGTGGTTAAGAACGCTGCACACTGTGATAAAAGCACCTTGTGGGTTGCTTTTGAGAAGAAGAATTGAAGAGCAACACCAGCAAATAGCGCACATGCAAATCGCCCTGCCAGTCGTGCATCAATGAAAAAAAGTGCCCGGGGAAATAAGTACATAAATAAGAAACAACAAAGGTGCGATGAAGAACGTTGGAATCGAAGGGCGATCCATTTTGAACCACTCGTAGGTGAGTAGCAACGCGCCACTTATTCCTGCGATGTAGAGAAATATTTTGACGCCTTTATGCATGCCAATGGCTATGAGCAGGGCGTAGAGAGAAAGAAGCACAAATGTTTTTGCCATACCATAAACATTGGATGATTCGAAAACGTTTTTCATATTGTTAGTCGCTAGTTATCTATTATCGTTTGAGATGACGAAGGGAAGTGAGCAGTGTAGCAAGCCTGATGTACGAAATATCAAGTTCTCGAACACATTTTTGGAGCAGTGTTTTTTTACTTTTTACTCGATCCGCAATGGTTGTTGGACGTGAAGTGTCATGCTCAACAGGCATTGGGAGTAAAACGTAACATGGAACACCGTGATTATATGAGTGGTTCATGTAGACATCAATGGAGTGAAGAATTTGAGTACAGTGTGCCAAAAGTTTTTTAGCCGCAGCAGGCTGGATTGCATACGCGTTGCTGCAAGTTGTTCCAAAGAAGGAAAGAGCAATCTTATACGTATCATTTAGCTCGCGTACAATTTTATGTTTGTTGAGCTTGTTGCCGTAGAGTCTGATGCAACCAAGGTCGTTAATTTGCTGTGCTGCAACGCTTACTGCTTCGGGGAAGCTATCTTTGAGGATTGCATCATCTTCAAGGACAACAATCGGAGTGTTTAGTTCAACGCATTTTTCCCACAACGTGATGTGCGAAGCAAAGTTCGCAATTTGTCCCCGTTGTAGCTCTCTTCCTCTCATGAAGAGCCTTTTCTTTGCGTCATACCGATCACTATATAAAAAATTCTTTTCTGAGCCGTCGACTGCGCTAATGAATTCGTGGGCGAGGTTTAATTCATTGAGGCGAGCTTCCATGCTGGAGCGACGATCAGTTGATCGTTCTAAGTTGATAATAAATATTTTCATTAAATTCGTTGAAGTTAGAGTTGATAAGTTACCAGTGTAGGAACAGGTGCTGGTAGGCATTAGGGACTGAATCTCTTTGTTACGAAAAATAATTTTAAACTATAAGTAGCTAGGTGTGGTGGCGTCAACTTTTTTGTTACTAACAAGCGCGAACTATCATGATTTTGGTGTGTTGCGTATTGGAAGTGTTTGTGTGGTAAAATGCTGTAGTGATCCTTCTTTATGGCAAAAATTGAGATGTTTCGAAAATGCAACAGTGGTGATTTTGGAGCACGGGTTACGGAAAATTTCGTTCTTTATAAGGGGGTTTGTGAAAAAAAGAATAAATTAAAGCGATAAAGCTATACGGGGGGTTAGGCCCGTTTTGACATGTCAAAGATGCACTATTGCAACGTAAAGATGGAATGTTGCATAAAAGAGTCGGAGGTACCGGTTCCATTGAACTCAAGGTAGAAGTTGTGTGGTAGTAAATAACATTATTGTGCAGGTGCACAGTGCAAAGATGGAAGGAAGAAAAAAAGTTATAAAATAAATATTTCCATAACTATATTAAATTAAATAATATTTTCATAAACTCAGTATTCATTTTGTGATGAGGTAATCAGAACTTGGTTGTTTGCACATTTATTGCTAAATAGAAATGCTTGTTAATTTTCGTACAAAGCGTCTTGCTTTGGCAGAATTACGGCACACAGTTTTTTTGCTGTGTTTTGCCTGTCGGAACAAACGAATTTGAAGAGCGTATTGAGTCACTGGGGTAGTGACTCGTTCTGGCAGAGCAACAAAAAGGTTTTTTGGGTTACTAAATTTATTTGGTGCAAACAGCAACTTTCATCACCGGAAGGAATTGAGATGAGCTATCAGCAGACAGTAGCGCCTGTCGAATTTTATATGCCGTCAGTTACAGTTATCGGTTCTGGCGCAGTTAAAGAGATTCCAGCTAGACTTGCGTCTCTGGGAGGTACCAAGCCTTTGCTCGTAACCGATAAGGGTATGACGCAGCTTGGAGTTACCGCTTCTATCGTACAGCTTATGCAAGGTGCAGGCATGCAGTGCGCAATATACGATGAAACTGTTCCTAACCCTACCGACAAAAATGTTAGCGATGGTCTTGCACAGTACACCGCTAATGGTTGTGACTGCATTGTTACCCTTGGTGGTGGTAGTGCTCATGACTGCGGTAAAGGGATCGGAATTGTCGCTACTAACGGCGGCACAATTCATCAGTATGAAGGTGTAAATAAAGCACGTGTGGCGATGCCGCCATTTCTTGCAGTAAATACTACCGCAGGAACCGCGTCTGAAATGACTCGTTTCTGCATTATTACCGATACCGCACGTAAAGTTAAAATGGCTCTCGTAGACTGGCGCGTGACTCCAAACATTGCTTTGGACGATCCAGAGCTTATGATTGGTATGCCACCAAGCCTTACAGCTGCGACTGGTCTTGATGCACTTACACATGCAGTGGAAGCATATGTTTCTACTGGTGCAACACACATGACTGACGCAAACGCAGAAAAAGCAATTAAGCTTATTTCTAAGTACCTGCGTCGTGCAGTTGGTAACGGTCGCAACCTCGAAGCTCGTGAAGCAATGTGTTATGCGCAGTATCAGGCTGGCATGGCGTTTAACAACGCTGGCCTCGGATATGTTCATGCAATGGCACACCAGCTTGGCGGCTACCTTAACTTGCCTCATGGTGAGTGTAACGCAATCCTTTTGCCGCACGTATGTGAATTCAACATGCTTGCAGCTATGGACCGCTTTGCAGAAATGGCAGAATTCTTCGGTGTACAGAGCTCAGCTCGTACACAGCGCGAAGCGGCAGGCAATGTAATTCAGGCAATTCGTGATCTCATGCAGGACGTGAATATTCCAGCCAGCCTTACTATGCTTGCAAAGAAATACGGTAAAACCGTAAATCCTGAAGATTTTGAAGTTATGGCAGAAAGTGCAATGAAAGATGCTTGTGCAGTTACAAACCCTCGCGGTATGCGCAAAGAAGACATCATCGCAATCTACCGTAAGATTTTATAGTCCTCGAGTTAGATTGAATAGTGAAGCGCCTGACAGATTCTGTCAGGCGCTTTTTTTAGGTCTATAGAGTGCTGAGCACAAAAGATTTACTGGGTAGTGTTTGGAAGCTGTGAAAGATATTTTTTGAATAACAAAATACCCTGATTTCCTGGCAAGGGAAATCAGGGCATTTGTGGGAGTGTGCTCCCGTGCCCAGACAAGGCTTGAAAGATGAGGGGACAAAGATAGCTATAAGAAGCGGGGAGAATCTTACTAGCCGCGCGTGGTACCTGCGCTTATGTCACCTCAAGCAGGGTTCGGAATGGAGTGTTCCGTTAGGTAACCGGAGCAGTAGAACAGCTTTAGAGGCATGATCAAAGGAGGAGCTGGTCAACCATCCGGTTTAAAAATTTGTTAGCACTGTGTGCTGTATTTTCTAGTTGGCGCACCCAGTGGTACGCCAACTAGAAATATAGAAACTAAGTAAGTAGTGCTACTACTTGCCGAGACGTGCGAGAACTTCGGAAACGATGTCTTTTACGAGATCAGCAGATGCTGCAACGGAAGCTGCAGGAGCAGTTTCGAGGCCGAGCAGTTTAGCAGCGTTGTCGTGCATTACTTTCTGGCGTACTTCAGGTGTGAATGGAAGGTCACTGTAAGTCTGAAGAGCTTCGCGGAAATCAATGAACGGGTGTGCAGATGCGTAGATCATCTTGTCAGAAATCATGGTGTTAGCAGCCTGAATGTACGCTTCGGACATAGGGGAGCGTTCGAATTCAGAAATTTCGAGGTAAACGTTTTTGTTACGTTCAGCAACGATGATAGCTTCGTTAACCCATGGGTAGCCACCGTGGCTGATAACGATTTTGAGCTCAGGGAAGTCACGAGCAACAAAGTCGATGTAGCGAGGTGCAACGTGGTCAACTACTGCAGCAGGAACGAGAGTAGCAGGACCAGTTGTGAATACGAGAGGAATATCGAGTTCACAACATTTGGAGTAAATTGGGTAGTACTTTGCGTCGTTCGGGTAGATCTGTGCAAGGTATGGGTCAACAGCAGCACCACGGAGGCCGAGAGTCTGAACTGCGTGGTTCAGATCGCGGATGCCCTGCATGCCTTTGTGTGGGTCCATACCGAAGAAGCCGATGAATTTTTCAGGATGAGCCTGAACAAAATCAATAACGCTCTGGTTGTTAGTCTTAGCACCGTAGGTAGTTTCACAGTCACGACCGGTGATAACAGCGCGAACAACGTTGTTAGCAGTAAGGTCCTGAACACACTCAGCTACGGTCTGAGCCTTCATTTTAGAAAAGTCGATGTGCTGGCAGAGACCTTTGAACATAGAGCTGTTCTGGATTCCGCTCAAAGTTTCCGCAGTGTTAGGGCGGAAACGGAAGTCAATCACGTTCATTGCAAATCCCCTATGGGTTTTCATCAATCGCCTGAGGCGTAAACAGTATGCTTCAAGGCGTTATTAAAATAATTGGTAGAATATAAATTACTGCCAGCAGTACAACAGCAAGTAGAGTGCCAGAATTGATCGGAACAACCTTGTGAAAAGAATTTTTTAGTACATTTTACGCAATGAAAAGGCTTTAATGCGAGGGATTAACCAAGTGAATCTTTGATGAAATGACAAAGATTGTGCAAAACAGATTGATTAGTTAATCAAAGTTTTTCTTGAAAAAACACCTAGGTAGGGATGTCTGAGCGTGTTTTTTGGGTGGGTGAATTGATGCGTACTTGCACCATAAAAATGGGAAATAACCTAATTGCACGGAATGCAATGCTTTGCGAGAAATAACACTGTGTTGCAAAAGCGCAGCTTCAGTAAAATTGTTACTGACTGTTAGAAAAACTGAAGATTATAACTCGTTGAAATGATATAACTAGATTATATTATTAATAATCAATATTGATTACAACATGATGGTGCACATTTGCATCTTGTGCATGCAAGAGCATAATAAAACTATCGTGCGTTTAGTTTGTGTCGAAAATCACAACAACTTTTCCTGCTCCATATTTTTTCCCCAACCTCTTCCAACATGCAGAAAACCACACTTTATTTCTAATCAGCCACATTGATGCGAGTCTTTTAACATTATGTATAGGGTGACGTTCTTTTGTGCACGGTTGTTGCAAGAGAGCGTAGTGCCTGCTCTCATTTTTTGCAGGTTATATAAATGTTACGCACAGGTTTTCTCAGCCCGAAAACTTGAGCAAAAGACTGAAAGCCCCATTCAAGAACAGCCAACATTGGAGGTACTGCATGGGAAAACGGATAGTCACCGAGGCTGATGTTCGCGAAGCCGTTGCTAACGGAACCAAAGCCCTAAGGCTTGCTCTTTGCGATTGCATTATCACTCCACAGGCCCATGACAAAGCTCTGGAACTTGGAGTCTCTTTCATTGAATCTTCTCTTGAAGATGCTGCGCCTGCACAGGCTTGTAGCGCATCTGCTCCTGAAGCATGTGTCGCTCCTGCCCCTGCACCAGTATCAGCTCCAGTAGTAGCACCAGCTGCACCGGTTGCCCCAGCAGCGTCTGCTGCTCCCGCACCAGCATCTGAGTGTTCTGAAGCTGATATCGTTGTATTGCAGGTTTGCGCGCTCCTCCAAGATAAGCTGCCTGCAGGAACAAGTATTGATGTACTTGAAGCTATTGTTCGTCGTGTTGTTTCCGCTAAGCTTGGCGAAACTGCATGTACAACAAGCACACCTGCATCTGCACCAGTTGTAGCATCTGCACCAGGTGCAGAAACTGCAACATGTAGCAACGGCGTTTGTTTTATCGACGGTCAGCGTTTGCAAAAGCAGGGTTCCAGCCCTGTAGCTCTTGACGAACAGGTATTCATCGCAGACGCCATTGGCGCATGCGATAATGCTAAGCTCGCAGCTGGCTACATGGAATGGGAACGCGCTTCCTTTACCCGTACTGTAGAATCTCCTGAGATCGGCGTCATCCTTGAGGGTGAATTGCATCTTACAATCGGCGGCGAAACCAAAATTGGTAAAGCCGGCGACATGATGTACTTCCCTGAAGGTGTTGCTGTTACCTACGGTACTCCATCTTCTGTACGCATCGCTTGCGTAAACAACATCCAGTAATCACGGAGATTGATGTGAGCATTCTGGAACGTTGTAAAGAAGCATGTAGACAGAATCCAAAGACTGTTGTGTTTCCGGATTGTCTTGATGAGCGTGTGCTCGAAGCCGTTACTCGCCTGAAGGCAGACGGTCTTTGTAATCCAGTGCTTGTTCAGTCACCATTTGCAGTGCGTAATAAAATGCGCGAAGCAAAAATCCGTACTAACGGTTTTACCGTTGTGGATCACACTAGTCCTACACTGCTTGAAAAAAATGCAACCGAGTTTTTCGCAATACGCGAAAAAAAAGGTAAAGCAATAACAATGGATGCTGCTGTTAAAGCCATGCG
This sequence comes from Halodesulfovibrio sp. MK-HDV, assembly GCF_009914765.1. Classification (NCBI taxonomy): domain Bacteria; kingdom Pseudomonadati; phylum Thermodesulfobacteriota; class Desulfovibrionia; order Desulfovibrionales; family Desulfovibrionaceae; genus Halodesulfovibrio; species Halodesulfovibrio sp. MK-HDV. The sequence continues at coordinate 58,862 of NZ_WYDS01000013.1, forward strand.
TTGTCCACTTGCTGGTGCTGCTATGATGGTTCGCCGTGATGAAGCACAGCTTGGTGTTGCTGGTAACATTTCCTCTACAGGTGATGTTATTCGCGCCGGGTTGCATCTTTTGCCTAAACAGAAAGGTCTTAAAACCGTTTCTAGTTTCTTTTTCATGATTGCGCCTGAAGGCGGTAAGGACTACATTTTCGCGGACTGTGGCGTTGTACCTGCTCCTAACGCAGCTACACTTGCAGATATTGCCATAGCTTCTGCGGATAAAGCCCGAAAACTTCTTGGTGAAGAACCTAGAGTTGCCCTGTTGTCTTTCTCTACCAAAGGTAGTGCAAAGCATGACCGAGTAACTCTTGTACAAGAAGCTTTGGTAAATGTCCGTGAACGTGAATCTGATCTTCTTATTGATGGCGAATTGCAGCTTGATGCTGCGATTGTACCAAGCGTTTCTGCATCTAAGGCTCCTGACAGCCCTGTTAAAGGTGAAGCAAACGTACTGGTATTCCCATCTCTTGAAGCAGGAAACATTGCATACAAGCTTGCACAGCGCCTTGGCGGTTACACCGCATTAGGCCCGCTTTTGCAGGGCTTTGCTGCTGGTTGGCACGACCTTTCCCGTGGTTGTAGTGCAGATGATATTTATAAAGTTGCCGTAGTAGGCCAGTGCCTGTAGCACGGCAACCAAAGTGAAACATAAGTCAGTTACTGACTAATTAATTGGAGGATACAATGGACGCATTAGGAATGATCGAAACTAAAGGTCTTACCGCTCTTATCGAAGCTTCTGACGCAATGGTAAAAGCTGCACGTGTACAGCTCGTTGGTTACAAGCAGATTGGTGCTGGTCTTGTTACTGCTATCGTTCGTGGTGACGTAGCTGCTTGTAAAGCTGCTACTGACGCAGGTGCTGCAGCAGCACAGCGTATCGGTGAAGTTGTAGCGGTTCACGTAATTCCTCGTCCTCACGGCGACCTGGAAGACGTTTTTCCATTTAAGCGCTAGTCGCTCTTTGTAGCCCTTAACGCACAAAGAAGAATGTCATGGACAAAGTAACACTTATCCGTTCGATCCAGAATGCTGGTGTTGTCGGAGAAGGCGGGGCCGGTTTTCCGGCCCACGTCAAATACGACGCACAAGTAGATACGGTCATTGCCAATGGTTGCGAATGTGAACCATTGCTCCATACTGATCAGTACATCATGAAGTCTCATGCTTCTGACATCATTCGTGCCATGCAAGCTGTTGTCGCAGCTACAGGGGCTACACGTGGTGTTATCGGCATTAAACGCAAATATACTGATATTGCAGAAATTTTTGCTAAGGGTATGGAAGGTACTGGCCTTGAGCTTGCACAGCTCGATAACTTTTATCCTGCCGGTGATGAGCAGATTCTGGTTCATGAAGTAACCGGAAAAACCATCCCGCCTTTGGGTCTGCCTAAAGATGTAGGCGCTGTAGTTGCTAACGTTGGTACTTTGCACACTGTTGCACAGGCCATGGACGGCAAGCCACTTACCCACAAGGTACTTACAGTCACCGGTGATGTAGCCAAACCTTCTATTATCCGTGTACCGCTTGGTACTAGCCTTAAAGATTGTCTCGAGTTTTGTGGTGGTGCAACCAACGCAGACCCTGTATACATTCTTGGCGGCCCGATGATGGGACGTATGTGTGATTCTCAGGCTGCTTTTGAGAATGAAGTAATCACCAAAACAAGCGGCGGTCTTATTGTGCTTCCTCGTGGGCACTACCTGCACCAGCAGGCAACCGTTGACCTTCACACCATGCAGCGCCGTGCTGCTACTGCTTGTATCCAGTGTCGCATGTGTACAGAGCTTTGCCCGCGTTACCTCGTAGGTCAGAGTTTTGAAACTCACAAAGTTATGCGTGCATTTGGCGGCGGACAGGATGTAGCAATGGGTGCCACTCAGGCAGCTATGTGTTGTGAATGTGGTGTTTGTGAACTCTTCAGCTGTCCAATGGGACTTTCCCCACGCCGCATTAACAGCGCGCTGAAAGGTAAGTTCCGTGAACAAGGTGTTCAGTACACCGGACCGCGCGAAGTTCGTCCCGAGCAGTCTGCAATGCGTCCGTACCGTAAAATTCCGGTACCTCGTCTTGCATCAAAAATCGGCATTGCTGATTACATGAATATTCATCCTGAATTTGAAGGCGATTACAAGCCAGCTCAGGTAAGCCTCCCACTTCGCATGCACATTGGAGCACCTTCCGTAGCTCAAGTGAAAGTAGGGGATACCGTAACAGTTGGTCAGCTCATCGGTGCCGTGCCGGAAGGCGCACTTGGTGCAACCGTTCATGCTTCTATTGCAGGTACTGTAGTAGAAGTGGGCAACAATATCGTCATTAAAGGAGCATAGTGTGATAACTCAACTCCAGTCTGTTGGAATGATTGAATTTACTTCCATTGCAGCAGGTATTGAAGCAGCAGATCGCATGATGAAAGCTGCTCTCGTAGAACCTCTCATGCTTAAAACCATCTGCCCGGGCAAATTTGTTGCTGCAGTACATGGTGATGTTGCAGCAGTTCAGTCTGCTGTAGAAGCTGGTATGAGCGGCGCTGACGGTACTGTTGCAGACCATTTTGTAATCCCTAACATCAATGATGCTGTTGTTTCCGCAATGGCATGTGCTACTCCGGAACCTACCGGTTCAGCACTTGGTGTTATCGAAACTTTCTCCGCAGCGTCTTCCATTCTTGCAGCTGATACAGCTGCAAAAACTGCTGACGTTGATATCGCAGAAGTACGCATCGCAATGGGCCTTGGTGGTAAGGCATTCTGTCTTCTCACCGGTGATGTTGCAGCAGTTAGCATGGCAGTAGAAGCAGCAGCAAATGTTGTTGCTGAAAGTGCAATGCTGGTTCGCAAGGTCGTAATTCCTAGCGCAGCTCCGGAAGTTTTGCGTAATATTTTGTAGACGTTCCCTTTGGGGTGCGTCGGTTGAAGAACGAAAGGAACGTATCGTTATGAACGACTCTTTAGGTTTAGTTGAAGTTATAGGTCTCATAGCTGCTGTTGAAGCTGCAGATGCTATGTCCAAAGCAGCTCGCGTACATGTACGTAGCGTAGCTAATGCTGATTCAGGCATGCTTACTGTTATTTGTGAGGGTGACCTTGCTGCAGTTGCTGCTGCTGTTGACGCTGGTAAAGCTGCTGCTTCCCGTCTTGGCGAGTGCGTTGGTACTAACGTTATCGCTCGTCCGGGTGATGGCCTTGGCGAAATGATTGCTAATAAAATTGGTTCTATTTTTGACGAGCCAAAGGCAAAGTCTGCAAAAGCTGAAGAAAAATCTGCTAAGCCGGCTCAAAAGAAAAAATAAACCGGCTTATTCCGGTTGTTGCATATAAATAGGAGATACACATGGGCGACGCTCTTGGTATTATTGAAGTAAAAGGCATGACTGCTCTTGTTGAAGCATCTGATGCAATGACTAAGTCTGCACGTGTTGAACTCGTAGGTTACGAGCGCATTGGTGGCGGACTTGTTACTGCCCTTATCCGTGGCGACGTTGCTGCTTGTAAAGCTGCTATCGATGCTGGTGCTGCTGCAGCACAGCGCGTTGGTGAAGTTGTTGCAGCTCACGTTATCCCACGTCCTCATACTGATCTTGAGGAAGTTTTCCCTATTAAGACTAAGTAAACTGCCAACGGAAGATTGCTTGGCGGCTATGAATAAGGAGATGCGATATGGAATTAGGAAGAGTACGAGGACAAGTAGTTGCTACTGTTCGTGATCCCGGCGTGCCCCCTGTTACCTTGCTGCTAGTGGATCTTATTACCGCTGACGGTGAAGTTGTTCGTTCTGGACAGGTTGCAGCCGACACCCTTGGTGCCGGCGAAGGTGAGATGATACTGCTTGTTCGCGGTAGCTCCGCTCGTTTTACTATGAACGATCGACCACCTCTTGACCTGAGTGTAATCGCTATTATTGATCAGATTTCCTCACAGGGCGAAACAGTTTACAATAAATAAAATAGTTTGGAGCTAACATGGCTATCGCACGTGAACAGATAGAGTCTATTGTTTCTGAAGTTCTTACTCAGCTGACAGGCGCTGCACAGACTTCTGCTGCTGCTCCTGCACCTACCGCAGGCGACTGGGGCATTTTTGACGAATTAGATGATGCTGTAGCAGCTGCTAAAGTTGCACAGAGCAAAATCGGTACTATCGCAATCCGTAACAAGATTATTGATATCATCCGTCGCGCTGCACGTAACAATGCACGTCGTCTTTCTGAAATGGCTGTTGAAGAAACTGGTATGGGTAACGTTGAAGACAAGATTGCGAAAACTCTTCTTGTTGCAGACCGCACTCCAGGTACTGAAGCAGTATCTGCAGAAGCAATCACTGGTGACAATGGTTTTACCATGATCGAAAAAGCTCCTTGGGGCGTTATCGCATCTGTAACTCCTTCCACCAACCCTGGCTCTACTGTTATCAACAACGGCATTAGCATGATCGCTGCTGGTAACTCTGTAGTATTCGCTCCGCACCCAGCTGCTAAGCGTATTACTCAGGAAGCAATCAAGATCATCAACAAAGCTGTTGTTGCTGAAACCGGCATTGCGAACCTCGTGGTTGCTGTTAAAGAACCAACCATCGATGCTGCTAAACGTCTCTTTACTTTTGAAGGCATTAACCTTCTCGTAGTAACCGGCGGTGAAGCTGTAGTTGAAGCTGCTCGTAAAACCACCAACAAACGCCTTATGGCTGCTGGTGCTGGTAACCCTCCTGTAGTTGTTGATGAAACTGCTGACATTGCTCGTGCAGCTATCTCCATCTACACAGGTGCATCTTTCGATAACAACCTCATCTGCGCTGACGAAAAAGAAATTATCGCAGTTGATTCTATCGCTGATGAGCTTAAAGTTGAGATGAAAAAAGTTGGCGCATACGAGTTGACTCTTGAGCAGGCTAACACCATCGCTCAGACAGTTATTCTCGATTACGGCACTGACAAAGCTCGTGCTAATCCAAAATGGGTTGGTCGTGACGCTAAAAAACTCGCTGCTATCGCTGGCATCAGCGTACCAGATACCTGCAAGCTTCTCATCGTAGACGCTGGTCGTGACTCTGACTACGTTTTTGCAACAGTAGAGCAGATGATGCCGCTCGTTCCAGTTCTCCGTGCACACAACTTCGAAGAAGCTCTTGCATGGGCATTGAAACTTGAGCGCGGTCTCAGCCACACAGCTGGTTTGCATTCCACAAACGTTAATAACATGGAAGCAATGGCTCGTGCTACTAACACCAGCCTCTTTGTTAAAAACGGCCCTCACGTTGCCGGTCTTGGTGCTGGCGGTGAAGGTTGGACTTCAATGACTATCTCCACCCCTACAGGTGAAGGCGTTACTAACGCGGCTACATTTACCCGTATCCGTCGTTGTTGCCTCGTAGATTGCTTTAGGATCGTTTAGTTATGGCCATTTCTTGGGAGTTAGCATGCGAGCGACTTGATCGCGCCGCAGCCATGATGAATGATACCGAACCAGTTTCGGTTGAAGGCCCAATTCATATCGGCATAGACTTAGGTACAGCAGATGTTGTGCTTATGGCTGTCGATGGTGAAGGCGAGCCTGTTGCTGTCTTCCTGGAATGGACAGAAGTTGTACGTGATGGTGTTGTGGTAGACTTTGTTGGTGCCTGCGACGTTGTTCGCAGATTCATAACCATGGCGGAAGAACGTCTTGGTATCGAAATCACTGAAGCCTCCACCTCTTTTCCTCCGGGTACCGATGCGCGTCTTTCCACAAATATTTTGGAAACCGCAGGTCTCGATGTGACCCATGTTGAAGACGAACCAAGCTGTGTTGCATCTCTTCTTGAGTTGGATAAAGCAGCAGTTGTTGATATCGGCGGCGGTACTACTGGTACTGCAATCGTTAAAGATGGCGAGATCGTTTTCAGTGATGATGAACCGACTGGTGGTAAACATATTTCGCTTACCATTGCCGGACATTATGACGTTGAACTTGAAGTCGCAGAAGAGTATAAGCGCAAAGCAAAGGAATATAACATCCTTGCTATTGCACGTCCTACTCTCCAACGCGTGAGTGATATCGTTGCATCACACATGACAGGGTTTAAAGTTGATTCAGTTCTTCTTTCAGGTGGTACTTGCTGCTTGCCGGGAATTGAAACTGTCTTCGAAAAAGAGCTTAACCTTCCTGTACATCTTCCAAGCCAGCCACTTATGTTAACACCGCTATCTATTGCGTCGTTACCATTGCGCTAGGTTTGAGCGATTAGAAATAGTAAACCGGCTGTCCGTAAGGGCAGCCGGTTTTTTTTTGTCTTTGAAATATTTGTGACGTTCTTTATCTCCGACAGACAATACCCACCCCTAGGACACTTGTTCCCATTCCATCATCAAACTTGCCGATAGTTGACCTGCACTGTCTGATACTCGCACTATAGGCCTCTTGTCATATTTACAGAAATTGTGGCTAAGGGCGACAATCAAGCGTTACTTTGTAAGTGAGGTTGTTACCAGTGAAGTATTATTCCTGGTGGCTTGAGACAGTATGCTTCCATCTTTACCCCAGAAACTTGATCTGCCCGCACATTTATATGGACCAGATTGTCCAATGTAGTTTGCCATGCCGATAACAATGTTATGATGCTGTGCATAGTTTGATAACATTTCCGAATCAGATGAAAAGCCCTGTTCTGAACATAACACAGAGGCAAGGTAACAATCTGCACCAGCGGCTATCGTATTCTGAATATGCTTTGGGTTTGCTGTGTCTGCACAAACTGCCAGTCCGATAGAAAAAGAGCTAATGGAGAGGGTCATGTGCTGATTACCAGAAGTGAAATACGTGTTCTCAATTCCGTGAAGATGGATTTTGCTGTAATGGCGTATTGGTTCATCAGGCGAGAATATGACTAAAGCAAGCTCCGGCTTATTATCTTTTGTACGCAAAGGTGCGCCAGCGAGAATGGTCATTGAATGCTGTTTAGCAAGTTTGTGAAGTGCTTGAAGTGGGGCAGAAGTATATTCCATCGCAAGTTCAGCAGCAAGCTCCGGCTCGTATCCTGTCAGTGAGAGTTCGGGAAAAATAAGTAGCTTAACCTGTTCGTTTGCCGCGTACTCAATAAGTTCGACGTGCTGCGCTAGATTCTTAACGGTGTTCCCTTTAGCGGGCTCAAATTGGGCAAGTCCAACAGTAAGGGTAGCGGGCATGAGTTATTCCTTTTGCTCGGTTTTTGGATGAAATACTGTAGATATCTTCTTTAAGTATCTCTGCTGACGCTGGGAAAAACAACAACAATTTTTGCTACGCAATACTTACTCACAATCGCCCGTAGGGAGAGAATGTGGTCAAAACGGGGTTAAGGGGGCAGTGCCCCCTTGCGGGGGTGTAGGGGGGCGGAGCCCGCCTACCCGTCGGAGACAACGTAATAAATGTCCCCAAGCCTGCCCCCCTGTTGCACTACTGCGTAAACTGTGAACTGTGAACTGTCGCGTAGATCATCATACTTGTAAAAAGTATAAAAAAAAGCGGAGAACCCTTTCGGGCTCTCCGCAATTTTTCGAGTAAGTGTTCAAGCATCAAGCTTGAAGGTATTACATAAGGAGCTTAGGCAAGAAGAGGATCAGCTGTGGGAACATCACGAGCAGGAAGATAACCCCGATTGTGACACAGCAGAATGGAATAGCTTTCGCCGATATCTCTTCTAGCGACACATCTGCAATACCCGAGGCGATAAACATGTTCTCCCCTAGTGGTGGAGTAGAGAAGCCTACGCCACAGCAACATACGAGAACGATACCAAAGTGGATTGGGTCCACGCCGAATGCTTTCATAACTGGAAGCAGTACCGGGGTAACGAGAAGGATGATTGCAAGGGTTTCCATGAACATGCCGAGGAACAGAAGAATAACTACTACAAAGATCCAAACAACCATTACGTTGGAAGTAAATGCAAGAAGCAATTCAACGATCTGATCTGGAATTCGGTACTGAACAAGTAGGCGGCCGAATGCATACGCAGTAAACATAATAATGAGTACGCGACCGGTAAGCCAAGATGTGGTCTCAAGAGACTTCATTAAGGACTTCAGACTGAGTTCTTTGTAGATGAAGAAGCCAACAAACAATGTGTAGAAAATTGCTACAATTGCAGCTTCTGTCGGAGTAAAGAAGCCAGAGTAGATACCACCCAAGATAACGATAGGTGCCATCATTGCCCAGAAGCCTTCTTTCATGGACTTCAGAAGAGTTGATACTGACCATTCAGCCATCTCTTCGTGAACTGGCATGTTGCGGCATTTGAATAAATGCATGCAAATAAGACCAACAGCAATTAAGAGGCCTGGAATAACACCACCAAGGAACATTTTAGTGATGGATTCCTGTGCTGCTACGCCGTAAATAACCATAGGAATAGAAGGTGGGATAATGATACCTACGCCACCTGCAGTAGCAGTCGCTGCTGCAGCATAGCCCGGATCATAATCACGTTTAATCATTGCTGGAATCATCAGCATACCAACCGCAGCAGTAGTCGCCGGGCCGGAACCAGAAATAGCGCCGAAGAATACACAAGCAAGAGCTGTCGAAATTGCAAGACCGCCACGAACAGGACCAACGAGGTTCTCAGCAATGAGAACTAGTCGTTTCGATACACCCGCACATTCCATTAAGGCACCGGCAAGAACAAACGCAGGCAATGCCATAATCGGGAAGCTGTTAACTGAGGTGAATGCGATCTGGATGAGCGTGCTCAGATCCTGACCTACTACCATGAATGAGAACATGGCAGACATACCAAGTGCTACTGTAATTGGTGCACCCAAAAGCATGAGCACCAAAAATGTGAGAAATAAGACTTCTGCAACACCCATGACTAACCCTCCTCACCCTTCAGAGCATTTTTACTCTTTTCAATATCAGCTTTGTCAGGGTCTTCAATTTCCTGCTTCAGAATCCATTTGATGTAGTTGACCTGCAGAATACGCACAGTCATGAGAGAGAAGCTAATTGGGAAGATCATGTACACCCAGCTGAGCTGCCAATCGAGCGCAGGGGTAGCGTACGGAAATTCGGTCAGGTCCTGGATGATCTCAATACCTTTCCAAGTCATCACGCTGTTAAATACGATCCAGACTACATCCATGAGAAGCATGGATACTTCCCCAACGATAGGTGGGAAAAGTTTAAATTGGAGCGTCACACGGTTGTGAGCAGCGAGCCTTGCCGCATAGGAAGCGCCGAAAAATACAAACCAAACAAACGAGAAGCGGGCGACTTCCTCACTCCAGTACAATGGTGTGCCAAATTCGCGCAGAATAATCTGCAAGAAAAGAATCACAACAAAGAATGCAAGGAGTGCTTGGCAGATGTAACTCTCAACATGGTCGAGAATATTAAAAAGGATTTTTTTGAACATCAGGTGTCCCCTAATTAAAATGAAATGAGCCGGTGGTTACCACCGGCTCTGTAGTATCTGCGAGACTATTTTTTGCCGATGTAACCGAGGTAACGATCAAGCACTTCCTGTCCGCCAACAAAGTCGGTCATTTTAGGCCATACGTTTTCGATTGCGAGTTTTTTCCACTGAGCTTCGTCTTCGAGAGTATCAATCTGGATACCGGAAGCGATAAGCTCTGCTTTAGCACGGCCAGCGTCTACGAGCTGGAATGCGAGGCAGAATTCCTGAGCTTCACGGCCAGCTTCAACAACGATCTGCTGCATTTCAGGAGAAAGTTTCTGGTAAAGTTTCTCAGAGATCATCATTGGCTGGAGCTGGTAAGTGTAATGTACTTCAGTGATGTACTTCTGTACTTCGTTGAACTTAGCAGCCTGGAAAGTGATGTAACCGTAGCACTGGCCATCTACTACGCCTTGCTGGAGAGCTGTAAATGTTTCAGCCCAAGAGATAGGCACTGGGTTTGCACCCCAAGAGCGGTAAGTTTCAAGAATAACTGCTGACTGTGGAACACGGAATTTCATGTCTTTGATGTCAGCAAGTTTTTTGATTGGGCGCTCGGAGTTAGAAAGGTAACGGTAGTCAGTGTAAGTCCAACCAAGAACGCGGAAGCGACCTTCGTTGATTGCAAATTCGTTAAGCATTTTGTGAGCAGGACCAGTAGCACCGCGTACTACGTCGTACATGTTCTCAAAAAGGTAAGGCAAGGTAAGCAGACCAAGCTTTTTAACGAAAGGAACGGTGTTCGCGATACCAACTACTGCCATGTCGAGGTTGCCGCGACGAACGTTCTGGATCATTTCGGTTTCATCACCGAGCTGACCACTTGGGAAAATCTGTACTTCTACTTTGCCATCAGTACGACCTTCAACGATTTCCTTAAAGCGGGTTGCGATAGCACCCATTTCGGAATCAATCGGGTCGCCCATGCCAACGCGCAAAATACTTGGATCCTGTGCAAATGATACAGATGAAACTGTCATCATTGCTACCAGTGCAACGAGCACTAAAGCTTTCCTAAACATACTTCCTCCTGAATGTATTCCACAATAGATACGCCTCTAACAGAGCGTGTAACTGTCGTTATGGAATAAGGTTGTTATTCACCCCCCTTCAACTGGCCGAAAGTTGTCGGGGGTAGTATTTCTTATGCTGAAGAAATTTTTGTCCGGAGGGAAACGACATGTTTTAACTGGTGGGACAGGTCATGTCGTTTCCCGAGGGCATAAACCATATGCTGAGTATAGAGCAAAGAAGAGACCAAAATTTGCACTTGTAAGAAAATTTGTTGATATCATTAAGTAATAGTTAACAATTTGGTATTTCGGGTGGTTACAGTGGGGCATGCGGGCCTGAATAAAGTGGGACAGAGGTGTCCCTTTTTTTGCATCTTTCAGATAACATGCTGAAAATACACTGATTTATGTTGCGACATAAATGTCCCACCATGGTCGTTTGTGAAAAAAGGCGCGTATCAAGGGGATATACGTGTGACAAAAAAGTCCCAAAAATCAATAGGGTGTCTGAGGTCGTAACTTTAAGTGCAAAAGTGCAACACGTTTTTACGATTTTGACTCACGGATTGGTTATGTTAAGGTCTGTTTCCTCCTTTTTTGAGACAAGAATGACCCAAACTGATTTTGTCCCGAATACGTTGTTCCACTTGGGGAGGAAAATAGGACTATTATGTCTCATTTCACAGCTAGCGATTGTAATCAATTGGTATGTGCTTTTTATAACCAGCCAAAATGTAGTGCAAAATTAGCATGATGAGTGAGCGAGTTATTATAATCTGCACGTGTGCAGAGCTTGTGCCTTAGATAACAACCCGTTGAGAACGGATGTTGCATAGGTAATGGCACATATTGCGAGCCCTTTTTGCCTGCATGTACAGATCTTATTTGAATGCAGCGCAATGCAGTCAGGCCCTAACCGCTCTATTATATATAATGATAGGGTGGTGAATAAGAAAGAATATGGATCCTGTGGCAGCAGGATGTATATGTTGAGTAATTATCATTAGATAAACTATGCGGTAGTCATCCGTTGTGGTTCCAGGAGTAGGCTGAATGCGCCTAAAAATGTTGACTCTTCTTGTGTGTGGAATGTTGCTTCTAGGAATGGGAGCGATATACAAAACAGTGCTCTTTTCTTTGGACTCTCGTGACAATACCGTTGAACGGTTGATTGAGAACAAAGAGTTTGTGTGGGCGAACTTTTCACCGGAAGAGCGCGACTGGCTTTCGAAGCATGGGACTGTGCGTGTCGGTATCGATAACAACTTTTTCCCCATTGAAGCCAAGACGGACGAAGGGCAGCATGTAGGTATGACAAGTGATTACCTGCGTATCCTTGAAAAGCTTACAGGGTTAAAGTTTGTCATTTCTGCTGTGGGCGAATGGACGCAGGTAATGCAGAACATGCGCGATGGGCAGCTTGATATGATTGCCGCGTTGATGCGAACTCCCAGCCGAGACGATTTTCTTAATTTCAGTGCACCGTTTATTAAAATGCCCGGCATTATTGTTGTGCGAAAGGGTGACTGGAAAGACCTTACTCTGGATGACTTAAGCGGTAAGCGTGTTGCCGTTGTCCGCCGTTATGCATGGCATGATTACCTTGAGGACTATTATAAGGATATCATCATTGATGTGGTGGATAATAGTGAAGAGGGCTTGCAGCGTGTAGCGTTCGGACAGTCGGATGCTCTTGTAGATTACCAATTCAGCATCACACATCAGATTAAAAAGAGTGGCGTACTTGATTTGCAGGTAGGCGGCGTTGTGGGGTTAACCGCAAGTTTGTCTATCGGCATCAACAAGGACTTGCCAATATTGCAGAGCATTTTGAACAAGGCACTGCATAATATTACTTCAGAAGAACATAGTGCCATTGTTGGTAAATGGGTTCGCATGGAAGAGGTTGATCCTGTTTCCACGCGCGCTATTGTTCTCATATTGATGTGCTTCACATTCCTCATCGGTGCTACATGCATTATTGTGCTGTGGAACCTTTCTCTTAAAAAACTCGTAGATAAAAAAACAAGCGAACTGAATGCTGAGTTAATTAAACGTGACTCTGTTGAGGCTGCGTTGCGAAACAGTGAAGTGCGTTATCGAAGAATTTTTGAGAACATTCAGGACGTATACTTTCAGGCACTTCCTGACGGACGTATTCGTGAGGTCAGCCCTTCTATTCAACAGGTTTTCGGGTGGACTCCAGAAGAAGCACAAAAAGCTTCTATTTACGATTTTTTAGATCCTGAAGTTGTTCAGGTTCTAAAAAAGGAACTGCGTAAGCGTGGAAAGTTAGAAGACTTTGCTTTTGTCTTCGGCACTGGCGAGTACGCAATGCATTGTTCTGTGACCGGTAAAATGCTTTTTGATACAGAAGGCAATCCGGCGGAATTTGTTGGTTCCGTTCGTAACGTAACTACTCGTGTTCAATATGAGAAAATGTTGAGCAAAGCCAACCTTGAACTTGAATCACGTGTTGAAGAACGTACTCGTGATCTGAGAGACATGAACAAGGAATTGCAGCGTTCAAAAGAAGCTGCGGATGCGGCGACACAGGCAAAAAGCCAGTTTCTTGCAAGTATCAGTCATGAAATCAGAACTCCTTTGCATGGTATTATCTCTTTTGCGGAACAGGTTCGTATGCTTGAAGCATCACCGCCTGTCCGAAAGTACTTGAGAAATATTTTGGATTCCTCTTTTACGTTGCTCGACATTATTAACGAGCTTCTGGACTTTTCCAAGATTGAAGCTGGTCACGTTGCTGTAGAAAATATGCCTTTCCATCTCGACAGCACTATTCAACGAGTATGTAACCTTGTTCTGGGCAGAGCTGCGGCAAAAGATCTTGAATTCATTGTTGATCTTCCATCCAGTGTGCCAACAAAACTATGTGGTGATTCGGGTAAGTTGCAACAGGTGATGTTGAATCTCACAAGTAATGCGCTGAAGTTTACTCCTCCCGGCGGTACGATTTCTTTGTCATTCCGCTATCACCAAATCAGTGAAAACAATATTTTATTGCAGTGCTTTGCGCAGGATTCCGGCATCGGTGTTCCGTCCGGTTCTATGGAACAATTGTTTATTCCATTCCAGCAATTAAGTGCGCCTGAATTACGCAGCTATGGCGGTACTGGCCTTGGCTTGAGTATCTGTAAGCAGCTGGTTGAACATATGGGCGGCGAAATTTGGGCAGAGTCAGAACAGGGCGTTGGTAGCTTGTTCGCATTCTCTATTCCGTTTGAACTGGAAGCATCCTGTTGTGACAAATGGGAATTACCAGAAGAGCTGACGAATATTGTTGCTCTCGTGGTTACAAAATCGGAACAATCCGGCAGTGTTATCCGCTCTCACTTTAATGCTATCGATATGATGTCTTCTATTGCCTATGGTGTGGACGACGCCGTGTTGAAGCTTGAGTCAGGTGTTGTGAAGCCGGACGTTATTTGTATCGGCCACAATATTCCATTGGCTGAGCGTCCGGAACGTTTATTCCACTTTACTGATAATGGTGAACCTATTCCTGTTCTGCTCATGGCTGCAAAGCACGGCAAGCTTGTGCTCGGAAGTTCTAAACTCCCAGAGCATGTACATTTGGTTACAGATATTCTGACCATGCGTATGCTGCTGAGCTCTCTGTGCACCATGCTTGGAGCAGAAGACGCGGTGCTTGCTGATGCCGAAATGAGTTCGCTTGGAATGCCTGATGAAGACCGATTTGAAGGGAAGCGAATTCTTATTGCCGAGGATACTCAGACCAACCGCGAAATTGTCACCATGCTTCTGGAACCGACAGGTGGACTGCTTACGTTTGTAACGAACGGGCGTGAAGCTGTAGAAGCGGTACGTAAGATTACATATGACGTTGTGCTCATGGATATCCAGATGCCAGAAATGGACGGGTATGAAGCCGCAGCGCTGATTACTAAAGAACTTGGTTCTGTTGCACCGCCTATGATTGCGTTAACAGCGCATGCGATTAAGGGAAGCAGGCAGCGAGCTGAGGACGCAGGAATGGACTTTTATTTGTCTAAACCGTTTGGCAAAGAGTCACTGTACTCAACTATTGCAAATGCGTTGAACGCGGAGGGCGAAGTGGAAGCATCTGTGCAAGATTATTCAGGAGACAATCAGACATTGTCTGTGCCGTATGGCATTTGCACAGAGGTGGCAAAGCGTTTGGGAGTAACTCAGGATTCTTTTGATCGTCTGCTGAAGCTTTTTGCTCAGGAACACGCTGAGGCTATTGAAACTTTGCGTATAGCTCGCGTTAACCATGAGTATGAGCATGTAATGAAGATTGCGCATACTATTTCCGGTGCGGCTTCCAATATCGGAGCAGCACAGAGCGGCACAATAGCTAAGCAAATTGAAATGCGTGCGGAACGTGTTGTAAATGGGCAAAGCACACCGCTTGGAATGGATGATCTTATTCTTTCACTTGATCGGGAGTTAACGCCTTTGCTTGAAGAAGTGGCTGCTAAAAATGAATTTGTGCAGGTGCCTGTTGTTGATACAGCAGGAATACCGCTTACCGCTTCTGATATTGCCGTTGCAAAGAGTCTTGCGGTTGCTCTGAAGGCTGCCGATCCTGTTAAAATTGAAGAATTATTGCCGCAAGCTGTTGCGTTCCTACCGCAGGCGGATTCTGTTGCTTTGGAATCATTAGTTTTCCAGTATGACTATGAAAAAGCACGAAGCCATTTGCTTGCATGTGAGTCGGTTTCTACTTTTAGAAATGCATAGGAAGGATGAGAAACACTGTGAGAAAAAAACCGTTAATTCTTGTTGTTGATGACAATCCGGTAAACCTGCGCATTCTTGTAGATAACCTTCAAGAAAAATATGCGCTGGTTGTGGCTAAAACCGGTGAAAAAGCGCTGGAACATGCCGTTGTGCAGCGACCGGATCTTATTCTGTTGGATATTGTATTGCCTGACATGGATGGCTTTGCCGTTTGTGAGGAACTACAACAGCAGGAAGCGACGCGCAGCATTCCGGTGATATTTATTTCCAGTATGCAGGACCCCGAATATAAAACCCGCGCGTTCAGCGTTGGGGGCGTAGACTATGTAACCAAGCCGTTCCATCAGGCAGAAGTGGTTGCAAGGGTTCATACTCATTTGCTTCTAAAGGGTATGCGGGAACGTCTTGAAGAAAAGAACGTACTCGTAAAGCAGGAACTGAGTGAAAACCGCCGCCAGCTGAATACTCTTATGGATAACTTACCGGGAATTGCCTACCGGAGTGACGTGGATAAGTTGCGGACTATGCAATTTATGAGCGTTGGAACTCATGAAATTACTGGCTTTCCCCATACGCATTTCACAGAAGATGGCATGGAGCCGTTTATCTCTGTTGTCGCAGAAGATGACAGAATAGAACTTACAGAACGTTTGCAGGCTGCTTTGGCTGCCCGTTTGCGTTTCGAACACGTTTACCGGATTCAGCCTAAATCGGGAGATTCCCGATGGGTTCGTGAACAGGCCGTAGGGCTATATGACGACGACGGAACTCCGTTTGCCATTGAAGGTTTTATTTCTGACGTTACTGAAAGTAAAATGCAGGAACTTGGTATCTGCGAAGAAAACCGCCAGCTTAAAAGTAAAATGAAGGCGCATTATTTTGGTAACATTGTTGGCAACTCCGAACCGATGCAGAACATTTATGAAATGATTCTGAAGGCTGGAGCAACCGACGACAACGTGATTGTGTATGGCGAGTCTGGCACAGGTAAAGAACTTGTGTCCCGTGCTGTGCATGACAACAGTTCCCGATTTAATCGAAATTATGTTCCTGTAAACTGCGGTGCTATTCCTGAACAACTTTTTGAGAGTGAATTTTTTGGACATAAAAAAGGTGCATTTACCGGTGCGGTAGGAAGTCGCAAAGGGTATTTAGAGCAGGCAGATGACGGAACTCTTTTCCTTGATGAACTAGGTGAAATTAGCCTTATCGGACAAATTAAATTGTTGCGTGCTATTGAAGGCGGCGGGTTTACCCCAGTAGGGGGCACAGAGCTTGTGCATACTCGTCCACGCATTGTAGCGGCAACAAACCGAGATCTGATGGAGCTGGTTCAGCAAGGGCAAATGCGAAGCGACTTTTATTACCGTATTCATGTTGTGCCTATCTACATTCCGCCATTGCGCGACCGCAAAGAAGATATTCCGTTGCTTATCGATCACTTCCTTAGAGTGTTGCCGGAACTGGATGGCCGACCACAGATTACAACGGAAGTCCTCAATGCATTCATGACCTATGACTGGCCGGGTAATATCAGGGAAATGCAGAATGCTTTGCACCAGTATTTAAACCTCGGAACCCTTTCGTTGGGCGGGGAACGTATTATTACTGGGAGCAACAGAGTTGGAATGCAAGTGCTTCAGGAGCCACTTGATACCGCAATGTCACGTTTTGAACGTCAGTATATTATGGATATTTTGAAAGCGAATGAATGGCATCGATCGCATACCGCTCGAACTTTGCAAGTCGATAGACGTACGTTATTCCGTAAAATGAAGCAGCACGGTATTGATGAAGCATAAGAGCTTTTACCTTGGCTGAACTTTTCAAGATAAATAAAAATTCCCTCGTAGAAAAATCTGCGAGGGAGTTTTTATTTGGGCTGAACTTGAGTTGGTTTTGAAAAATGTAATGCGGTTAAGAGCACGAGATAAATATTTTATCCATAAGAATGTTGTGCTGAGCGATGCTCTTTCCCGTGTCCGTAAGTTACTCAAAAAGCTTATTGGCTTTTTCTTTGGCGTCTTCGACAGCCTGATCGATTTTCTTGCCTGCTTTTTCTGCAGGACCATCTTCTTTGCACCCCATAAGTGGGAGCGTTAATGTTGCAACAAGAAGAAGAGTGACAATACGTTTCATAACAATATCCTTAGATGGAAAATCCGCTTAAAGCATACTAATTTCAAATTTGTTAGTAATAGCGGTGAGGTAGTAAAGGTTGTAGCAGCGCATTTGTCAGTAACTCCAATGAGAACAGTATGTAATGTGTAGTAGAAGTAGATTCTCATTATGCATACTATATACTGGAGATCGGTAGTATCTTGAAAGTTGGAATCAAGGTCAATCGATAAGGTCGCGCAGTAAAGTTACAACAAAGCCCTGTCACAGATAATGACAGGACTTTGTTGTAACCTAACCTGCTGTATTTATAAGTACGGGCTTACACGTAAATCTTTGTTCATTTAATGGTGCGCCATGAAGAATTAGAATGCTCGGCCAACGGCTTAGAAGAGTGAGAAGTGTTTAATAAGGGTGGTAAATTAAGAGGTTGTGGTGTCGGACATGTTTCGGGTGTTCATGATATTTCGCACTTTTAATGAGCAAGGTGTTGTTCACGGTATGCTTGAACTGGGTGAATCAAATCAACTATGCCGTATCTGATTACGCTGGGCTGACCTGAACTAACTTGATGACTACCTCGGTCAACTCATCTGCAAAGGACTCGTCCATTGGAGCGTGACCTATGAGCAGGCGATACCACATGGTGCCAAAAACAATATCAATCAACATTTCCAGATTCTGTTCGGGGCTAATCCGTCCACGCTCCATTGCTTGTAGAAAAATAGAGCGTAAGACCGTGCGTCGTTGTGCAGTAAAATTATCCCTGAATCTTTTGCGAAAATCTTCGTCCTTTTGTGCATGCGCCATAAGGAAGCGAAGATGTGCACCGTCGCCATCAGTGATAGTTTTCATCGATTGTTTCAGGAACTGACTAAGCGTTTTTTGTAACGATTCAAAATGAATAACCATTATCTTTGTAGCAGCTTGAAGGAGGACGGCTTCCAGCACTATGTCTGCCAATGTGGGCCACCAGCGATAGATAGTCGGTTTGCCGACGTTAGCACGTCTTGCGATGGCCTCGATGGTTAATCCAGCCCCACCTTGTTCATGTAACAACTCATGTGTCGCTTTTATTACCGCTTCCTGCGACTTCTCGCTTCTGGGACGTCCTATTTTTGCTTTCATCATGCTTCCTCCTCGGTACCCTCTGAAGAATCTTTTGCCATGGTTGACATTTGTTGGCAAGTTTATTTACGTTACGTACCGTAACGAAATTAGAAAAAGATATTTGTGTGAGGCACTGGTCAAAAACAGTTGTTAATAAAATGGTATATTAGATGTATTACATGTGAAATTCACAGGTGATTGATGGAGCAAATGAAATGAAAATCGAATCTGTAAAATTAGTATATTTTTCACCTACTGGAACAACTAAAGCGGTTATCCATGGCATTGCGCGTGGTCTTAATTCAAGCTCTACGGAACTAATAGATATAACCAAGCCAGAGGCAAGAATACAGCCGTTACTGACTTCAGAAGATGAATTGCTTGTAGTTGCGGTTCCCGTATATATGGGGAGGGTTCCGGCATTGTTAACTGAATGGTTACAGATGATAAAAGCTAAAAAAACTCCCGCGGTCTGTGTTGTTGTCTATGGTAATCGCGAATATGAGAATGCACTACTTGAATTAAAGGATATGCTACAGGATTGTGGCTGTATCTCCATTGCCGGTGCAGCATTCGTTGGCGAACACTCGTTTTCAAATTTCGAGACTCCAGTAGCACTGGGTCGGCCCACTGAAGACGACTTAAATTGTGCTGAAGTCTTCGGGCAGAACATACATGAAAAGCTACAATCGATTTCATCAACTTCACAGATATCTAGTGTATCTGTACCCGGAAGTTATCCTTATGGGGGAGTGACGAAGCTATGGGATGTGGACTTTATTGCAGTAGATAACTCATGCACACAGTGTGGTGTTTGTGCAGACGTATGCCCTGTAGGCGCTATCGATTTACTACATAGTACCATTATTGATCAGGTAAAATGCATCACGTGTTGTGCATGTATTAAAAACTGTCCTAACAGCGCCAGAAGTATAAAATCTGGTCCAGTAAAAGATGCCTCAATAAGACTCAATACGCTTTATAGTGAACCCAAAAAACTGGAATGTTTTCTATAATGTTAGTTACTCGTTTCGCCAGTGGGTTCGTGAAAAAAAAATAAAGGCTGCTTAATAACATGTTGGAAAAATATGACATAGATGCTCTTGTTCGTATCCGTAAGCAGCCCAAATGTTCCATAATGTTTTCATGATTATCTTCGAAGTGATCTGTAACTGTTTTTGCTGAAAATTATTGAATGAAAATACATAAAAAGGCTCTTGCGAAGCATCGCAAGAGCCTTTTTATATTTTATGAAGCAGACCAGTTACTTTTTAGTGAAAGGAGTAGTTATGGAAATAGCATCGACAGGACATACATTCTTGCAGGCTCCACAGTTTGTACAGTTAGCTTCCGCAGGGCGCGTATCCTGTTTGCAAGTGCGGGAACACTTACCGCAGTCTGTACACGTTGATGCCATTGTATACTTGAAGAATGAGAAGCGGTTGAAAAATTCCAGAACACCACCTGTAGGACATACAAATCTGCAAAAGAAGTATGGAATAACAAGCCCGAGTGCGATAGCGGCAACAACGAATAGGGTGCGGGAAAGCCACAGCAAGTTTGCATGTTCGAATGTAAGCATTGTGGAGTTGATGAATTCACCAGTGCGAATCGGAACAGCCCAGCGCGGGTTCTGCATTGCAAAGAAGAGATACGCAGCGCCGATTGCGGCAATGTACTTCCCCTTTTGAGCAATGGACTTGATAACCGGAGAAATTTTTCGTTTCGCAATGGTTACAGAGCTGAATAGTTCGGAAATGGTTCCCACAGGACAAGCGTATCCACAGAATGCCCTGCCAAAGAATAATGCTGAAACTGCAATACCAACAAGCACGATGTACCAGAGCTTTTTACCCGGGCACTGCACGACAGGACAGTTTGCACAGCTTACGTATGGCACTGCAAATGGACATCGGAAAATTCCATAGTAGGAGAACTCTGCAAGCATAAAGAAAGATACAGCTTGTATTACTCGTCGAGGCCATAGACGGGTGAGGGGTGATAGTCGCGAATTAGGCATCGGTAACTCCGTATTTTGCCGTCAGTCTTTCGCCTTCTTCAGAAAGAGCAGGGATGAATCCGGCAGTTGCAAAGTGCGCTTGTCCAGCTTCGGATGTAATGAATGATACAAAATCGTGCGCGAAGTCAGGATCTTTAGCCCATTTCATAACCCCGATAGTGAATGGGAGAGGTGGAGCAGGAAAGAACTTTTCCGGAATTTCAATGACATCAAATGCGTCTTTGTAGCGTGGAAGGCGGGTAATGCGAAGCTCAACAACAGCAGCATCTGCTTTGCCAGCGGCTACGTCTGCAACATCATGCTGAACGCAGGAACCCATGTAGATGGATTTTGCTTTTGCTTCCGGCAACACACCGCTTTTTTTGAGAACACCCATGGCAGCCTTACCCCCTGGAGGGGAAGAGTCAGGCGAGCAGAGCGTTTTAATATCATCCCGTTTTAAATCCTGAATTGATTCAATGCCTGCCGGATTTCCTTTAGGCGTGATGAGGACGTACTTGGTAAAACATAGCGGCTGGAAGGCAAGCATTTTGCCTTGCGCTTTAAGTTTTTTTGCAAGCCCGAGAACACGTGGTGCAAATACTTCTGTTTGGGCACTGCCAAGAAGCGATTTTCCTAAAGCTCCTGCGAATGCGCCTGTGTAGCTAATGGCAGCATTGCTTTGCTGTTCGTACATGGCATTTGCAGGCATAAAGGCTTCTGCCAGACCACCACATGACCAGACCTGTAGTGATTGTCCTTCATATATAGTGGTTGTTGCTTCCGCTTCAGCGGCGCCTGCTAGGTTTGGTACCATGGTTGCCGCCAGTGCTGTGCCGCCAGCGGCTAAAAATTTTCGGCGATTTACTTTTAGCTGATCGTCGGACATTTGGAGTGCTCCTTGCCGTGAATTCCTGCTGCATCAGCACGGCATTGTTTGCATTTTGTGAAAAGTGAAAGCGAAGGGGGGCATAGCGAATAAATGTGTTTGATCTCGTCGCGTGTGGGTTTTCGTGTAGAGCTCAAAGCATGGCGTGGAATTAGAGGCATCGGGTTAAAGACTTGCACGTTATGGTCCACGGCAAGTTGCATAACAGCTTCTACTTCACTCATGTTAATTTCAGGAGCGATGACCATGTTAATCTTTAATGTCATTTTTCCAGCAACTTTTCGCAGTCCCTCCATCTGGCGTGAAATCAGAAGATGACCGGCTTCTTCTCCTGTGAGCCATCTGCCGGAGTCAAATACCCGTGGCTGCATTTGTGCAATTACAGACGGTGTAACTCCGTTAACGGTGACAGTAAGCGTGTTGATGTTGAGGGCGATAAGTTTTTCTGCGTATTGGGGAAGTGCTAATCCGTTAGTGCATAAGCAGGTCGCGATGTGCGGTGCTTGTTTCTGTATCTGCTCCAGAAATGTGATTGTTTCGGAGTTTGCCAGAGGATCTCCGGGACCGGCGATTCCGACAATTGAGTTGTCACCGTATTGCTGAAGGAATTTCATTGTTCTTTCGATACCCTGTTCAGGATCGAGCACTTCAGAAGTAGACCCCGGGCCTGTAAGGTCTGCAGGGGGAGAAATTACACGCTCACAGTAACCGCACGCCAAATTACAGCGTGGAGCAATAGGCACATGGATACGGGCAATCCGTCCATGTGCTTTTTCATTGAAGCATGGGTGAAACGGGAGTTGAGCAGATTTATCACTATGCACACTATGCAGTGGCTGAGGGGCATAACTCGCCGTATTCGGCGCGCCGCAGGTCTGCAGGGAACATGCTGAAGACAAAGAAGGGGTGTTCATAAGTGCATCCTGTTAAGAGAACAAAACAAAGAGCACTGGCTATATCATAGTTATAACGCAGGAAAAAATAGGTTTTCTCGATACGTCTAGAGGAACTCTATAGATTTTGTACTATTGGGACGTGATCATTCGACAGAAAAGTGGGTAGGTAGTTAAGCAAAAAAATGTAGCGGGAGCAGCGGTGTCATTCATCTCATCCTCTTGAAGTTGTGAAGCTGAAATTCAAGAGGATCTGTGGAATTCGAGGCGATCGTTGTAAGTGGAGCAACGTACTTACCCATAGCTTACCCGCCACGAAAAAAGGGTTTAACGGAAAAACCGTTAAACCCTTGAATTCAAGTGGTGCGCCAGGAAAGATTCGAACTCTCGGCCAACGGCTTAGAAGGCCGTTGCTCTATCCAACTGAGCTACTGGCGCTCGTTGAGGGGAGTGTTTATCTGAACGGGGGTAGCAGGTCAAGTCCTTAGGTGTAATTTGTTGCTTTTTCGAGCAAATAAACCCTCATTTGCTGTTTTGAGGAGCAATATGAAATCCTAGACGGAAAATGATTGCTAGTGGATGATAATTGCAGTGCAAAATTGCTTTGCAGAGTATTGAAAGTTACTGCAAAATACTCGGTGTACAAATTGTACTTCCACAGATTGTAACTTTGAACGTAAGCGGATGCTGTAAAAGCATTGACCTGTAAGCAATCATATTCTAGGGCGACTGCATGAGCGAAACAGAACGAAATTTTTTTGCAACGTATGAAGACTTTGAAGCGCATTTATTGAAGCTTGGCCTGTTCCACATGGATCTGGCGCACAGCAGGATTGATGCTGTTTTAGAAGAAGCGGAACTGAAACGGCCTGACTATCCGGCGGTTCAAGTTGTAGGCACAAACGGAAAAGGGAGCACTAGCTCGTTTCTTTCTGCATTTGGGCAAGCAACGGGACTGACTGTCGGGCTGTACACGTCTCCACACTTTGTTACTCCACGTGAGCGAATTCTTATTAACGGCGAAATGCTGGATGAAGAAGAATGGTGCGATGTGGCGAACGATGTTATGGAATGTGGAGGTAAAGAACTTACGTATTTTGAGCTCCTTACCGTAATGGCTGTCTTCATGTTTTCCGATTACGAAGTTGATCTTGCTATTTTTGAAGCCGGACTTGGCGGAACACACGATGCGACTTCTGCTATTGAACGCGATCTTGTTGTGTATACTCCAATCGGACTTGACCATGTAGACGTACTAGGCGCTTCCATAGAAGAGATTGCTCGTGATAAAGCAGGAGCAATGCGTAAAGATATGCCTGCTGTTACCCATATGCAGACCAAAGACGTTATGGCTGTGCTGAAAGATGAAGCACAGAAGGTCGGAGCAAACTTTTTGACTGCTGAGGGCACTGTAACGTTACCGGAAACAGGTCGATTCGGCCTTGTAGGTGCGCATCAGAAAGACAACGCTTTGCTTGCTCTTGCAGCATTTAGCAAGCTTGTCGGTATCTACGGATGGACTCCTGCTGATATTATGGATTGGGATGACGTTAAGGAGCTTGGTGTTGCAGATGCATGGATAGCAGGGCGCTTCCAGCATATTTTGGCAACGGACACTCTTCCTGAAATGTATCTTGATGGTGCACATAACGAACCGGCATTTGATGTTCTTACTGCCGCTTTGCAAGATACCGGAGTAAAACCGGCAGTAGTTATTTTCGGCTGTATGGAAAACAAAGATATCCAGACGCTTGTGCCTAAAGTACAGGCGCTCACAGCGAATACGATTCTTTTGCCTCAGTTTACTGATATGCAAAGAGCAGAACCGGCAGCTCGTCTTGCAACGCATTTTGATGAGCGGGCAGTTGTGTGCGATTCTCTACAGGATGCTCTAACCCGCAGTAAAGAAATAGCAGGGGATAAACCAGTACTGTTGTGCGGTTCATTATATTTACTTGCTGAATTTTTTGCCCTGCACCCAGAACTTTTACAGCGCTAAGGAGCCGTGTGTGTCTATTCTTTTCCGCGCCTTACCATCTGTTGATAAAGTCCTCGATGCCCTTACGGTGTCGGGCGAGTTTTCCCATATTCCTCGCTCGATTGTTCGTGAGCATGTGAACGGCTTTCTTGATGTATGCCGTGAGGAGATTCGCGCAGGGCTTATTACAGAATCGGAACAGCTTGCTTTGGCTACAATCTTGCCGCGTATGCAGGCACATATCCGTGCGCTGTCCCGTCCTCATTTTAGAAGGGTGCTTAACGGCACAGGCGTTGTTGTACATACAAACCTCGGGCGTTCTCTCTTAGCAGATACCGCTGTGGCAGCCGTTACCGAAGCTTGCGCGCATTACTCCAATCTGGAATTTGATCTTGCTACTGGTGAACGCGGTAGCCGCTATAGCCACGTGGAAGAATTGCTTTGTAAAGTGTCCGGCGCAGAAGCCGGTCTTGTTGTAAACAACAACGCTGCGGCAGTGCTTATTGTTCTTGATACATTATGTAAGGGCAAAGAAGTCCCTGTTTCTCGTGGTCAGCTTGTAGAGATTGGCGGCAGTTTCCGTATACCGGAAGTTATGGAAAAAAGTGGTGCAACTCTACGTGAAGTAGGTGCCACAAACCGCACGCATGTTAAAGATTACGAGCAGGCAATTACTGAAGAAACTGGTGCGTTGCTTCGAGTGCACACATCAAACTATCGTATTGTCGGCTTCCATAAAGAAGTGACATTGGAAGAGATGGTTGCCCTTGGCAAAAAACATGAACTGCCAGTAATTGAAGATCTTGGTAGCGGTAGTTTTACAGATTTTTCCTCCTTGCGCATTGGTGAAGAACCAACGGTGCAGCAGGTAGTGGGAGCAGGTGCGGATGTTGTTACCTTCTCGGGTGACAAGGTTCTTGGCGGCCCTCAGGCGGGTATCATCGTCGGTAAAAAGAAATACATCGACATGATCAAACGTAACCCGATGAACCGTGCGTTGCGTATTGATAAAATGACCCTTGCCGCTTTAGAGGCAACTTTGCGGTTGTATCGTGAACCGGAACTTGCCCGCGCAGATATTCCGACTCTTTCTATGATGTTTGCAGAGCAGCCAAAGCTGAAACAGCGCGCGCGTCGTCTTGCAAACCGAATCAAAAAAGCCTGTGGTGAACAGATTTCCGTAAGCGTAGTGGATGGAAATTCCCGCGTTGGCGGTGGTTCTTTCCCTGAGCGTGATTTACCGACTGCGCTTGTTGCAATTAAACCGTCCGCTGTTTCAGAGACAGTACTTAAAAAAGCTTTGCTCGATACAAACCCACCACTTGTTGGTAGAATCGAACAGCAGGCTTTCTGTTTAGACACGCGCACATTAACTGATAAAGAATTTGCTTTAGTAATCGAAGCGTTGCAGCAAGCCCTACAGGCTGTTTCTCAATAAATGAAGCACTGCTAAGTGTATTGGAGATTTATATGAGTTCTACCAAATTATCCCACGAGCCGAAAAGCTGCTGGGAAGTTTACAATAGTGAAAGCGATCTTGCCGCGATGGATTCCCTTGCAGCACGCTATGTCGAATTTCTTTCCACCTGCAAAACTGAACGTGAAACCATTGCATATGCAGTGAAACGCCTTGAAGATGCAGGATTTTCAACGGATGTTTTTTCTGGAAAGTACTATTCAGTTCTTCAGGACAAAACATTGTTTGTAGCCCGCAGGGGTAACAAATCTTTGGCTGAAGGTATGCATCTCGTGGGAGCTCATGCAGATACCCCGCGTATCGATTTTAAGCAGCATCCACTGTATGAGACTTGCGGTGTAGCTCAGGCAAAGACTCATTATTACGGTGGCATTCGCAAATACCAGTGGCTTTCCCGTCCTCTCGCACTGCATGGTGTTGTTGTGAAAGAAAATGGTGAGAAAGTTATTGTGAATATCGGTGAAGATGCCTCTGATCCTGTATTCACAATTGCTGACCTTCTTCCGCATCTTGCTCAGGATCAGTCCAAAAAGGTTCTTGCTGAAGCATTTGATGCTGAGAAAATGAACATCATTCTTGCGCACCGTCCTGTAGAAGTAGAAGACGAAGAAAGCAAAGATGCGCCGAAAGATAAAATTAAACAGCGCGTGCTTGATATTCTGCATGAAAAATACGGTATTAATGAAGAAGATCTATACTCTTCTGAATTGCAGGCTGTTCCGGCTGGCCCTGCCCGTATGGTAGGTCTGGATGAAGCAATCATTGGCGGCTATGGTCAGGATGACCGTATTTGCTGCTTTACTGCAATCGAAGCTTTGCTTGAAACAGAAGCGTCTGATTACACACAGGTTATTGTCCTGTGGGATAAAGAAGAAATTGGTTCAGAAGGCTCCACCGGTGCTAAGTCTCGTTTCTTAGAGTACTGCATTGAAGATCTTATTGAAGCATGGGAACCAAAGGTTCGCTTCCGTCAGGTAATGCTTGCAACCCGTGCGCTTTCTTCTGATGTGCATGGTGCGCTTGACCCTGATTATCAGGAAGTTCACGAGAAATTGAACTCTGCAACATTGGGCTATGGTCCATGTTTCTGCAAGTTTACCGGACACCGTGGTAAGTATGAAGCAAACGATGCGCATCCGGAATATCTTGGCTGGTTGCGCGGCGTAATGAACACAGCCGGTGTGCCTTGGCAGATGGCTGAACTTGGAAAAGTTGACCATGGTGGCGGTGGTACCGTTGCTATGTACCTTGCCATGTACGGTATGAACATTGTCGATTTTGGCCCGGGGCTGTTGGCAATGCACAGTCCTTTCGAACTGGCAAGTAAAGCTGATTTATATGCGACCGTGAAAGCATTTTCTGCTTTCCTTGAAGCTAAATAATATGACTAAGCGATGGGAAATGTTTCCATCGCTTTTTAATTTTTAGTGACTTTTTGAGCAGAGCTTGCTGCCTCCGGCGGGCAGGCTTCGCCTTGCATCCACAAGGGGGATCCCCCTTGGCCCGTTTAGGTATGAGTAAGAATGCAGGTACTAGAAATTTATTTAGGTGATGATCGGTATTACGTGCAAGACTAGAATGTTGCACGTGGTGCATAGTAAAAAAATAGATAGGCGGCGAAGATCGTCGCTGTAAAATATTTGCAAACAGCGCAACACTGCAAGGAGTTAGATTATGATCGACTTTATGTTCCACATGCCTACCAAATTGATTTTCGGTAGTGGTAAATTGAAAGAGCTTTCTGATCCGGCAAATGTTCCGGGTAAAAAAGCTTTCATTGTAATCAGCTCCGGTGGGTCTATGATTCGCCACAGCTATCTGACATTTGTACAGAATATGCTGAATCATAATAATGTTGAGAGTGTGGTTTACAACAAGATTCAGGAAAACCCGATTCTTGACCATGTTACCGAAGGTGCAGCATTAGCTCGTCAGCATGAATGTGATTTTGTGATCGGCCTTGGTGGCGGTAGCTCCATTGACTCTGCAAAATCCATTGCACTTATGGCAAATAACGAAGGCAATTACTGGGATTACATGCAGGCTGGTACCGGCGGCAAAAAGACTCCTGCAAATCCTGCGTTGCCAATCGTAGCTATTCCAACCACAGCAGGTACTGGTACAGAAGCAGATCCTTGGACTGTTATCACCAACAGTGCAACCAACGAAAAAATTGGCTGGGGTAATGATTCAACATACCCGACCCTGTCCATCATCGATCCTTGGTTTACGCTTACTGTTCCACCAAAAGTGACAGCATTTACCGGAATGGATGCATTTTTCCATTCAGTTGAAACATATCTTTCCGCACAGCGTCAGCCCACAAGCGACTTACTCTCTCAGCAGGCTGTGCAGCTTCTTAATACCTTTCTCCCTGAAATTGTGGAAGAAGGACAGAATATTGAAGCACGAACAATGGTTTCATGGGCATCTACCGCTGCAGGCGTATGTCAGTCTCTGTCATCTTGCATGTCTTTGCATTCAATGGAGCACGCTCTTTCTGCATATTATCCGGCAGTTCCTCATGGCGCTGGTTTGCTCATGCTTTCCAGAGCGTACTTCAAACATCTCACCCCACATATGCCGGAACGTATGATTGATCTCGCATATTTCATGGATGTTGATGTTGACGCATTGCCTGAAGAAAAACGTCCTTATGCTTTTGTTGATGCACTGGATGCGCTTATTAAAAAAATCGGCATGGGCAATCTGTCCTTGGCTGATTACGGAGTAAAGAAAGAAGATTGTGCGAAGATGGCAAAGAATGCCATGGAAACTATGGGCGTACTCTTTACGTGTACCCCTGTAGAAACTTCCGAAGCTGAAGTTATCGCAATTTTCGAAGATTCATTTTAGCTGATAGAGAGATTCGTAGCGTGCGGATGCACGTTTTCGATGAAATCCTTTCTGGTTAGGATGTCATAATTCGTTTTAAAAAAAGGGCTGCTGTACAATATGTACAGCAGCCCTTTTTTTAAAGCTTTGTCAGGATAACTCTCTGTAACTACAATGGCCGGAAGCACGCCACGTAAGTGTGTGTCAGGAGCAGTTCGGATTCTTTTCTGAAACCGCATGGTGCTGCCAATGCCTCTACATCATCAGCAGACAAGCGTGAGTGCAGAGGCGGACCGAAATTCGCTTCTTCTTTTTTGCATTCAAGCACTGCCAACATGCCATCCGGTCGCAACACCTTTCTAAATTCATTAAACATATTGTGAGCATTATCCCGCACGGCTTTGATGTGAAGTACAGTGCTCAACAGGATAAGGTCTACACTTTGCGCATCAAGAGGTAATGACTTTGTTATGTCGCAGGTGTGCCCTGTTATGTTGGCCACTCCCTTTTCGCGGGGGTAGTTTGCCAACGTCTCAACGGAGAGCCTTACAGAGTCTAATGCGATGACATGTCCTTGGTCTCCTAAAAGCCGTGCGGCATGTAGTGAATATTCACCTGCACCACAGCCTGCATCAAGAAAAGTCATGCCTTCGTGAATAGGCAGGTGGTCGAATACCGCTTCGGGTGACTGAATCCAAAAACTTGTTGGCCCGTATCCCTTCTTTGGGGAGCCTTCACTTTGGCATTGGTTCCGATTTTTCATAGTGTCGCATCCTTCCCTCTGTGCTAATTATCGTGCTTTGTCCTTTTACTGTTCACGCCTGCCGAATATGTGCTGTGTATGGTGGCAATGAATGGGTATTGTAAAAGAACGTGAGGGGAGAGTCTTCAGCTATTTCTCGTAGTTATGACTAGCTCAAATGGATAAGGACGTCAGGATGACTTTATGTTCTTTATGAATAAGAGTTAAAAATTGGAGTCCGCTTTTGATCGTCGGAGGCTGATGCTCCGTTATCCCCAAGGAGAAATAGTGTGCTTGCGAAGCCATGAGTATGGAGGACGGATGCCGTATTCCAGCAGTGATCCCAAAAGGTGTTCAGGTGAACCTGTCCCTTTGAGTTCTCCGAGGTGAAGGACAATCATGGAATCCGCAAGGTCGATGACAGGCTCAAGGTCATGCACAGAAACTATCTGGGTGAGTCCCAGTTCTTTGTTGGCTTTCATAATGGAGCGCATTTCAAGCATGGCTGGATAATCCAATCCTGAGAACGGCTCGTCTAAAAGTAAAATTGATGGAGTTGAAAGCAAAGATACGGCAAGGCAGAGTTTTCTCTTTTGTCCGTAAGAAAGCGCATGGACGGGAGAGTCCCAATGATCAAGCAGGGAGAAGCGTTCAGCCATAACGCGGCAGGTCGTTTCTGCCTCAGCATCGTTTGCGGGAAACGCCAGCATCATATCTTCTGCGACGGTTGCCCCGATAATCTGTAAATCCGCATCTTGTAAAACGAGCGCGCTTTGTGCCCGCAGTTGTTGCTCGTTTCCTTTTGCGCTGATGGCACCTACGCTGAGTTCACCAGCAGACGGAGTTTGTAGGCCTGCCAGCAAAGAAAAGAGTGTTGATTTACCGCTTCCGTTTGTGCCGCACAGACAAACGAGCTCTCCTTTAGGGATAGTAAAGGAAAGATCGTTGAGAGCTGGCGTTGGATTGCCGCGGTAGGAAAATGTAAGGTTTTCTGCTGTGATCATTCTGGCAGTAATCCCTGTTTACGCAAAAAGCGGAGTCCGATGACTGCGGCAGCAACTTTAATAAGGTCACCCCATATGAATGGTGCGATACCTATGGCAGCAGCTTTGGCAAAAGAAATATCCAGAGCAAATTTTAATCTCAGGAAACCAACAAGATAGACGCATGCCAGCCCGAGGAGTCCCCAAACAAGAGGCATGATGTTGTTTTTGCTATGCTTTCCCAGTCCTGCAATGTAGGCTGTGCCCACAAAGCCTAGAAGGTAGCCGCCGGTAGGGCCGAACAGGATTGCAAACCCTGCTTTGCCACCAGCAAAGATTGGAAGTCCGATGGCGCCCGCAAGAATATAGAGCAGCACAGCTGCTGCACCGCTGACTGGTCCAAGAATAAAACCTGCCAGAACAATAAAAAATGTCTGTAAGGTTACCGGTACCGGTCCAATTGGAATTTGAATAAGTGCCCCTACAGCTATAAGTGCTGCAAGTAACGCAATCCAAACTTGTCTGTGTAATCCTGTAAGTGGCGATGGTTGCATATATATCCTACTATTCGTTGCATGAATAAAAACATGCGGTGAGTGTTGTGTGGTGTTTTATCGTATAATGCTCTGAAACGTATAGTAGCTGGGATACGAAAAGGTCACAAGTGTGACTAGGTTGGCTAAAATTGCATATATCCGCATTTTGGAGCAGTTGTCTTTGTAGACGGATGAAACAAGGTGCGCTATTGAACGTTTTTCTGCAAAACTCAATGGTAGTTTCGATTAATGACTCAACTTTCTGAATATACACCGCGCCTTGAAGTTCCGCTTTGCGGAAGAACTTGGACGCTGGATAGAGCCGCTGATCTTGAAACACTGTGGGAATCCATGGTGGAAGATGATCTCGATAACGACGAACGCTTACCATACTGGGTAGAGCTATGGCCTTCCAGTTTGGTTCTTGGCGAGCATTTGTTTGCACACAAAGATGAAATTGCAGGTAAATGTTGTCTGGATATCGGCTGCGGCCTTGGTTTGACTGCGATTGTTGCATCATGGCTGGGTGCACAGGTTATCGCTATGGATTATGAATTCGAAGCACTGCGTTTTGCTAGAAAGAATGCAGCGCTTAATAATGTTCCGCAGCCAGTGTGGACATTAATGGACTGGCGTTTCCCTGCAGTTCGTCCGCAGTCGGTGGACGTAATGTGGGGCGGCGACATTATGTACGAAACTCGTTTTGTTGAGCCGGTACTCGAATTTTTGGATCATTGCCTTGTGCCGGGTGGCCGCGCATGGGTGGCAGAACCCAATAGAAACGTGTACAACGAATTTAAAGCACAGCTTGATAAAAGGGGATGGAAATCCCGCAAGTTGCTTACTGAAAAGACAACGGCAATCTACGAGCAGCCATCAAAAGTTACTGTTAATCTTTGGGAACTGTCCCGTTAGAATTTTTGGAAATCTGGAGGATATATGGGACGTACAATCCGCTTCGGCGTATCCCTCGATTCCGAACTGTTAGAAAAGTTTGACGATCTATGTGAAGAGCGCTGTTATCAGACTCGTTCTGAAGCGATTCGCGATTTGATTCGTAATACTCTCGTGCAGCAGGAATGGGAACAGGACGATAAAGAATTAGCAGGAACACTTACGCTTGTGTACGATCATCATAAAAGTGATTTGGCACAGCGGCTTACAGAAATTCAGCATGATGCGCATGACATGATTATTACTTCAATGCATGTGCACCTTGATCATGACAATTGTCTGGAAGTTCTTGTTCTTAAAGGAAGCGGGGCTAAGATTCGTGCATTAGCTCAACGGCTTACTTCCACTAAGGGAGTTAAGCACGGTAAATTAAACTTAACTACAACAGGACAAGACATTGCCTAAGCCTCTACAAGATATTCAGATGAGCTCATCTGAAGTGGCAATTCCTATCGATAGTGTAGGTGTGAAAAATTTACGGATTCCTCTTTCTGTGCGTGATCGTGAAAACGAGGCACAGCATACCGTAGCACAAGTGGAAGTTGGGGTTGATCTACCTGCAGCTTTCAAAGGCACACACATGAGCCGTTTCGTAGAAGCACTAGAAGGCTTCGGCGAAAAACTGGACTACAATAGTCTCAAAGACTTGCTTGCGCATATTCAGGAACGTCTTACTGCGCGCAATGCATTTATCTCTTTTACGTTCCCATATTTTATGACACTGGCTTCACCAGCAACCAAACGTAAGAGTCGTATGGATTACGAAGTGACTCTTACAGGCGCACTGGAAGAAAACGAAATGAGCTGTATGCTCGAAGTGTGCGTGCCGGTTATGACAGTGTGTCCATGCTCCAAAGCAATCTCAGATGAAGGTGCGCATAGTCAGCGTGCGGAAATTCGTCTCCAGATTAGCATGAACGGGTTCGCGTGGATTGAAGAATTTATCGAAATCGCGAATAACTCCGGTTCTTCGCCGGTTTATTCACTGCTCAAGCGTGAAGATGAAAAATTTGTGACAGAAGATGCCTTCGCCAACCCGACTTTCGTGGAAGACGTTGTGCGTGCTGTTGCAAAACAACTTAGCGAACATGAAAAAATTGACTGGTACAGAGTTGAAGTCGAAAGCTTTGAGTCTATCCACAACCACAGCGCCTATGCTGTGATTGAGAGTCGCTAGTACAGTTTTTTTGGTGGTTAAATGTTTGTCTCCGACGGGCAAGGGCGCTGCCCTGCACCCGCAAGGGGCTTGCCCCTTAACCCCGATTATACGCGATGCTTGTCACGTTTACATAATGTTGGAAGCCGCGATGTTCGCTAACTTTCCACAATGATATGAAAAAG
Source organism: Halodesulfovibrio sp. MK-HDV (assembly GCF_009914765.1). Classification (NCBI taxonomy): domain Bacteria; kingdom Pseudomonadati; phylum Thermodesulfobacteriota; class Desulfovibrionia; order Desulfovibrionales; family Desulfovibrionaceae; genus Halodesulfovibrio; species Halodesulfovibrio sp. MK-HDV. The sequence continues at coordinate 91,925 of NZ_WYDS01000013.1, forward strand.
GGCTGTTCTACGTAATGTAGAACAGCCCTTATTTATTAAATGAAAGGTAGTGGGATAAAGCCGCGAGGCTATATAAGCAATAAGCTTACTTCGCATAATAAAGGTTTCTGGAGATTCTTAAGAACCTCTTGCAAGAGGTTCTTAAGCCGCCGGAACGGTAGCCGTTCTCGAGGTTCGAGAGATTACGGATAGCGATAGCAGCGCGGCAAACGTCGTAGACAAGAAAGCGTCGCAGACTTGCCAAAGGCAACCCATTTAAGCGTCGTCGAAGCCTAAAAAAAAACTATTCACCACCGCCGACAGCAAAACCTTGGTCAACCAGTCCTGTCGAGGCAGGCGTACCGGCAATTTTGCTTAGGAACACGTCGCCGAGCTTTTGGATGTGGCTTGAGATAGAATCGAAGTAGTTGTAATGCATTTGTTCTTCTTCGATGATGGTCTCAAATATCTTTTGGCTCCCGCTGTCACCGTTTTCTCTACAGACTATAAGGAACTGGTTGTACTGCTCTATGGTGTCATCTTCCTGATTTGCATCATAAGGGAAGATACGTTCCACGGCCTGCTTGCGCTCCACTGGGCAGCATAGCTCTGCTGTAGGCTCACCGCCGAGTTCTTTTATGCGTTCTGCAAACATTTCTGCATGTCGCATTTCATCAAGCGCAATCAGCTTAACTTGCTTTGCCAGTTCTCCGTAATCCATGTCATCCAACCCGTAATGCTGGTTCATGTATTGGGTAATGGCGTGCAGTTCCATACTCCGCGCTTTATTCAATACTTCAATGACCTTTTGACGACGGGCATCTTTGTCAGACTTACTCATGCAGTATTCTCCTAAAGGTATTGACGGGTCAGCATGCTGACGCAATCCTTTTGTTATTTGGAGAAGAGTTTAGCGTATGTTTTGTGTGTGCGACTATGATAGTCGAAGTCTGCTTTAGTACGTCCGCTGTGAACAGGCGTGCATTCTGCCTTCAATTCCTGCGATTGTTTTTGGAATTTGCTGTCCGAGTACTCGGTGGCCGTCGCGGGAGATGTAAATATCGTCTTCGATACGAATGCCGCCGAATTCGCTGAATTGTCTTGCAGTTTCAAAATTGATGAAATCTTTGCAGGTGCCTTCGGCTTCCCATTGATCCATAAGCGCTGGAATAAAGTAGCAACCTGGTTCGACTGTCACAACGAATCCACGTTGGAGTTTTCGCGCAAGGCGTAGACCGCGCAGCCCGAATTGTTCGGAACGGGTGATGGTTTCGTCGTAACCGACAAAGTCTTCCCCGAGTCCTTCCATGTCGTGCACATCCAGTCCAAGCATGTGCCCGAGACCATGCGGGAAGAAGAGTGCATGAGCACCAGCATTTACAATGTCTTCCACGCTTCCTTTGAGGATTCCCAGATCACGTAGGCCGGATGCGATCGTTGTGGCGGCGGTGAGGTGGCAATCGATGAATGGTACATCGGGTGCACATTTGGAAATAGCTGCTTCCTGTGCCGCGAGCACTATGGAATATACAGCGCGCTGCTGTTCGGTAAATGTTCCGGCTACAGGGAAAGTTCTTGTGATGTCTGATGCATAATGATTTGGAGACTCGGCGCCGGAATCGATAAGCAGCAGATCACCGGAATGGAGCATGTGGCTGTATTCATGGTTGTGAAGAATTTGTCCGCGTCCGGTACATATTGGAGTGAAGGACGCTGAAGAGCCTGCAAGTGCAAGTGTGGAGTGAAGCAGGGAAGCTATTTGACGTTCAGAAGCTCCGGGACGCGCAGCAGAAAGTGCATTTGCGTACATTGCGTACGAAGTTTCCAATGCCTGTTCTATTTCCATTACTTCTTCAATGGATTTGATGGAACGAAGCGCAACAACTTCTTCAATGAGCGGAGTAGAGATGAAAGAATTAACTTCCATCACGCCACAGTCAAAGAGCTGAACAAGTCGCATTCGCGTATCTGAACGGTATACAGGTAGAATGTGAATAGTCCGCTGTTTCTTTTTCGCGTCAGCAACCATATGGCTGAGCGTATTTTCTGCACCGAATTTTTCAGTTCCGCAGCGGGCTGCGAGTTCTTCCGGAGTTGCTTGAGCACCGGACCATATGATGTCGTCCATGGAGAAGCCCTGATCAAAATACCATGATTCTCCGGCATCAAGGTCTATGACACCGGTGACTCCTTCATGATCATGCCCGAAAAAATAGAGAAAAGAAGAATCCTGACGGAAAGGATACGTGTTGTCTGTGTAGTTCATTGGGGAAGCGGAGTGCCCGGGAAACAGTATCAGGCCTTTTTCACCACGCTCTGTAAGACGAGCGCAAAGGGTTTTTCGTCGCTCAACATAAGTAGCAGCAGAAAACATGAAGCCTCCAGTTTGTCTTGTGCGCGCTATGGTCACAAGATTCTACAGGGAATGGGAAAAGTGTTGTGGTTGCACGGTTATATACGCATAAGTGGTATTTGGAAATCAAAAAAGGCTCCATGACGCGCTGACGTCATGAAGCCTTTTCTGTTCCAGTATCGAATGATGGATGGTGGTGGAAGAGGAGGTGGGTCCTCCGTGCGACACTGAAACTTAGTGAGAGGAGCACTATGTGTGGATCAACGTATCTCGGTTGCCGACGATTTACGTTTCTGTATAGACAAATTGGAGGAGGTCCAAATGAGCCTAGTTACTGTTCACTTTACTATATCCAAATGCCGTGCCAAAACGAAATAAATTTGTAACATATTGAATTATCAGTAGTTAAAATATTTGATAATAAAATAGTTAAAAAATAAAAGCGTTGCACTATGCAACGCTTTGAATTTGGTGAATTGAAAACCACTGTCATTTAGGGGAATGCGGGTTTTTGTTGCATAATGCAACGCGTTGCAAAGTGCAACAAGTAGGATAAGAAAGTAATTGATTGATTTTACAAAGAATACTTTTTTAATTTACGCCAGAGTGTAGCGCGGTCAATTCCAAGGATTTTAGCCGCTGTTGCCTTGTTACCTTCGACGCTGTTCAGCACCTGTGTAATGTGCTCTTGTTCAACGTCTGCAAGGGTTCTCTGGGCATTGCCGATGTGAGCTTTTCTACGTTTTTTACTGCCTGTAGAAAATTCTTGAGGAAGGTGATTTAGATGAATGGTTCCGCTGTCGCAAAGCACAACTGCGCGCTCAATGATGTTTTCCAGTTCTCGTACGTTTCCTGGATAGGAGTGACGCATTAGTGCGAGCATGGCATCTTCCGAAAGTCCTGTGACTTCTTTGCCGAAAGTTGTGCAGTATTTTTCCATAAAGAAATTGCAGAAGAGTGGAATATCGTCAGGACGTTCGCGCAGAGCTGGCAGGCGCAGAGTAAAGACGTTCAGGCGGTAGAAGAGATCCTGTCTGAATCGGTCTGTTTCTACCAGTTTTTCGAGATTACGGTGCGTTGCAGCGATAACGCGAACATTAATAGATATGTCTGATGTTCCGCCAACTCGGGTGATCGTGCGTTCCTGAAGAACACGCAACAGCTGAACCTGCATATTAACAGGCATCTCACCAATCTCATCAAGAAGAAGCGTGCCGTTGTTTGCAGCCTCGAAGATACCTTCTTTGGTAGATTGCGCGCCGGTGAAGGCACCTTTTTCGTGCCCGAAGAGTTCGTTAGCAAGCAGTTCTGCACTAAATACACCAGCGTTGATGGCATAAAAACGTTTTTGACCGCGCGAGCTAAGCTTGTGGATCATTTTAGCGACCATCTCTTTACCTGTACCTGTTTCTCCTTGGATAAGGACAGTACAGTCGAGTGGAGCGATGCGGGCGATCTCTTTTTTGAGCTCCTGCATAGGAGCGCTTTTGCCGATGAGTGTCGGCATTGTTTGCTGCTTTTTCAGAATCTGACGAAGCTCGTTTACTTCTGATTGCAGGAGGCTTTTTTCCATTGCCTTCTCGATGATAACAAGAAGGTCTGCTGGATTTTCTGGCAGGGATAAAAAGTGGAACGCACCCATTTGCATTGCACGCACTGCTGCATCAACACGAGCGGAACGTGAAACCAGAATGACTTCAGTTTCGGGCGTGTTTACTTTGATGGATTTTAGCAAGTTTTGTTTTTGTGCGTGGTGGTCTTCCAGTCCGGCAATGACTACCGCAAAGTGGTCTTTTGCAAGAGTTGCACGTGTTTCATGGTGGTTATGAACATGAATCACGTCATAGCCTGCAACTTTCAGAATTTCTGGAAGAGCTGCAAGGGAGCCGTTGTCTTTATCTACTACTAAAATATTGCGTCGCATATGTGATGAAAAATAGTGGAGAGTGGCTAAGAGGTCAATGGCTATGTACTACAAGGAAAGAAGTTGCGCATGTTGTTCTGTAACGCTAATATGATCTTATGGTTAAAGAGATACTCTTATATTTACAGGGGCTCCCCTTAGCGACAATGTTGACGGCACTTTTCGGAGTGCTAACCCTTTTGTGGGCAAAAAAGAAAATTGATAATACTGAGTCACAGCGGCAGCAGCGAATTTCTGCTCAGGATAAGTTTTTAGCAAAAAACACAGACTCACCTCAAGATCGCCCCAACAGGCGGGCACGCAAGAAGGCGATGGAATCGATTGAAAATCGTTTCACCATTATTCGCCGCATTTCTTTGTTTTCCTTGATTATTCTATGGATGATCGCTTTGATATTTCCATATATTGGAAATATTCCGGCAACATATATATCTATATTTGCTGCATCTGTCGGTGTGGTTGTAGGTATTATGGCACGCCCACTTATTGAAAATACCATCGCGGGGATAGTCATTTCTTTTTCACAGCCCTTTCGGGTGAATGACACCGTAATTGTGGATGGGCATTACGGCACGATTGAAGATATTACCACGATTCATACGGTGTTAAAGCTTTGGAACTGGAAGCGGGTAATCTTTCCTAACAGTATGATGCTCTCACAGAAGGTGATCAACTATACGAAAACGGATTTGTTCCAGTGGGTGAACATTGAATTTGTTGTTTCGTATGATTGCGATCTGGATCATGTGGAACGGCTTGTTAAGCGTGAAGTGGTGAACTGTAGTCATTTTGCAGATTACGAAGATCCACGTTTCTGGGTGATCGGTATGGAAGAGCGAAGCTTCAAATGCTGGGTTGTTGCATGGGCTGATAATCCGCCTGCTGCATGGGAGCTTGGTCACGAAATACGGTCCAAAATTATTAAGGTGTTCCATAGGAACAATATTAATGCTTCTAAGGTCGAATTTAATTTTTCACCGGAAGCGATAGATCCTCCGAAAATGAAATAATTTTTTAGTTGTCGATTTTTGCAAGATGCACAAAGAATAAAAAAAAAGAGCTGCCATATTGGCAGCTCTTTTTTTTAGAAAGTCGTAATCGTAATTTTATTCTCGCTTGATGGAGACTGCATTAACAGACTCATGAAGAGAGCCTGAATCGGCATGCTTTTGCCATCTGGGGTGCTGTATGATGCTGAAAGCTGTTTAGAACCTGAAATAAAGCTCTGTAAGTCTGCCTGATAATCGACAGCAGGAACTTTTTTCAATTCTTTCTCAATGGTAGGAAGTGTTTCTTCTTTTACATTATTAGCAGCTAAGAATTTTGCAACACCGCCATCATTTTTGAATGTAACTTTGATTGATTTCAGACCGATGCCACGCGCAATCGAAGCCTGATCCATTTCTTTCTTTTCCAACATCATTTTGTAGAACTCAGGGGTGAATTCGAGTGCAAGGTTCGAAGTCATGCTGCCAAGTTCCGGCACTTGAATGGTTGCAACGCTGTCTGCATTTGTGCCGTCGAGTGTAGAGCTGCCGGAGATGTTTAGTACGAGATTATCAGTTCCATACTTTGCCGCTAAAGGAGCAACGAGCGGGAGCTTCATGCTGGTACAGGTAAAGCTTGTTTTGCCCTGATTTATATCCATAGAAAGAAGAGTGGTAAGAGAAGGGGATTTGGAAAGGGTGATATCTTTAATAGTTACAGTTTGTTTTGCGTTAGTTGAACCTTTTTCTCGTATTACAACGTCACTGTAATTAATGGATAAAATCCCAGCATCTATTTTGCTGCAAGTTACTTCAAGATCTTGTTTGTTCAGATCTTCAAGCATTTCTACTGCAAGTTCTTTATTTTTTTTGATGAGTATAAATGAGCCAATGAGAGCTACTGCGACAATGCCGGCAAGAGCGATAGTAAGTATTTTACGTTTAGGAGTCATAGTATTCCGCCTGATAAAGTCGAATGGTTAAAGTTGTATTCGTGAGTGATTACTTGTTTGCTGATAGTGGGAAAATATACATCTGTCTATGTATAAGGAAGAGTTGTCGTGAAAGACTGCCCGTTTTGTGCATTTCAGTACAAGTGCAAACTACGCATACTTTAGGAAAAGTTGTTAATAATGTGGTGCAAAGTTTTGTTAGCATTGTTTAATTATCTGAAATTATAGAGCTATTGTTCATTTTCTCTAAAATTTTTTGTTTTGAGCATGTAAACTTAGGTATGCATATTCAACAGTCGAGAAGGATGTGTTTAGTATTCTTTTTCTGCATTATACTGAAATATAAGTAGAATTTATTTGTGAAAAAAGTGGCATCCTCTTTGCTAGTTCTCTACCAAACCTGCGGGTTTTAATCGTGGGGTGTTAAAAAGATGGTAGTGCCGACTTGCAAAGGAGGAAATGCATAATGGCTGAGCAAAAAAATATTGTGGTTGATGAGGGTAGCTCTAAGATCTCCGATCTGTGGCTGAAAGAAGATTACTGGGCGATTTGGCTTGGTGCTCTTATTTTGATGATTGGTAGTGTTATCTACTTCACCAATGCTCCTAAAGATCTGGATTCGAAGATTGCAACAGCAAACTCCGTAATGCAGGAACAGGCTGAGTATGCACCGTTTAAGACTGTTGCTTACTATGACGCTCAGGATAGCAAGGGTAAACTGAAAGCTACTAGTTCTCCTGTTGGTAAAGCGATCAAAAATTGGACTAGCAAGCCTAAGAAGTGGAAGTCTAACCCACTTGACGCTTTCTACATGGATCAGGCTGCTGCAGATTCTTTGAACGCAAAGTACAAACCTAAGTACGATGCTGCCGCTGCTAAAACTAAAGCTTCTAAAATGGCTGCTCTTACTGCACAGGAAGCCGCTGCACAGTCTTCCTTTACAAACGCTTCTTTCAACGACGAAGCAATTTCTAAAATTGCTACATGGCGTAAAGCTCGCCAGGCTTCAAAGAAAGCTCAAAAGAAAATTAAACATAAGCCTTATAACTTGTTCCCGTCCCTGCTTGGACTCTGCCTTGCAATGGCAGCTATGTTCGCAGTGGGTCTCAAAGTTATGGGTAAAGATACTGGCGGATTCCTTAAAGGTTTCTTCGCAGTATTCGCAGTTGGCGTAATTGCATACCTCATGGGGTATCAAGCAACTATGAAACATTACGGTATCGGCTACGCTGCTTGGGCTATCGCAATCGGTATGCTTATCGCAAACACTGTCGGTACTCCTAATTGGATTAAACCTGCTCTTCAGGTTGAATACTTCATTAAAACCGGTCTCGTACTTCTTGGTGCTGAAGTTCTCTTCAGTAAAGTTATCGCGATTGGTGTACCTGGTATCTTCGTAGCTTGGGTTGTTACCCCTGTTGTTCTGATCTCAACTTACATTTTTGGTCAGAAAGTTATTAAAATGCCTTCTAAGTCTTTGAACATGGTAATTTCTGCTGACATGTCCGTATGTGGTACATCCGCTGCGATTGCTACTGCTGCTGCTTGTCGTGCAAAAAAAGAAGAACTTACACTTGCGATCGGTCTTTCCCTCGTGTTTACTTCCATTATGATGATCGTGATGCCTGCAGTTATTAAAGCTACTGCAATGCCACACGTTCTCGGTGGTGCATGGATGGGTGGTACTATTGACGCAACTGGTGCTGTAGCTGCTGCCGGCGCATTCCTTTCTGAGAAAGCTATGTTCGTTGCTGCTACAATTAAGATGATTCAGAACGTACTTATCGGTGTAACAGCTTTTTGTGTAGCTGTTTACTGGTGCACTAAAGTTGAATGCGAAGCAGGTAAGAAAGTTGGCTGGATGGAAATCTGGCATCGTTTCCCTAAATTCGTTATCGGCTTCATCATCGCATCTATCATCTTCTCAACCATCTACACCAGCCTTGGTTCCGACGCAGGCTTTGCGATGGTCGACCATGGTGTAATCCGCGGCTTCTCTAAAATCTTCCGCGGTTGGTTCTTCTGCCTTAGCTTCGCAGCGATTGGTCTTGCTACCAACTTCCGCGAACTTGCAGGCTACTTTAAAGGCGGCAAGCCACTTATCCTGTACGCTTGTGGTCAGTCTCTCAACCTTATGCTTACTCTCACAATGGCATACCTCATGTTCTACGTGGTATTCCCTGAGATTACTGCTAAGATCTAAATGCATACTTGGCGGGAGAGGCAACAAGCCTCTCCCGTTTTTGAGCAAAACAAATTTTCACCCTCTCCGGTGCAATTACACCGCATAAGGAATGGGAACATGACAATTAATAAGACAAGCGCAGCTTACAGATGGACCAAGTTTATTGCCGGTCTCGCCATTTTCTGGTCATTCACATATGTTATTTGCCCAGCGATTACCGCAAGCTCTGAGAGTTTTACCACCATGGCAAAATTCATAGATGATAGCGGCATTGAAACAGGTGAGTTTTTCTACACAGATATCGAAGTTTGTGGCGAAGCTGAGTTAGGCGCCCGTTCGACATTCGAGCACATGCCCCGCTCGATGACTGTAGTTGCAAAATAGAATTTTTTTACTTGGCTTATTTTTTGTCTGAGACCCCGTAGTGCACACTCTACGGGGTCTTTATGTATTTTTAGCAGGTTAGCGGGCTGGGCAAAAATTGGCGTTATATTGAGTTGTAGCCCTATACATTCTGCGCTACGGTGCCCATTCGCACCTGCCTGTATACATTGCTATGCGGGTAAAAAGACGCTGTACTGCTCAATTTTCAGCGTCATAGTCTGGAGACACACATCTGTATGCTTTTTCGTAAACCGTATTCTTTGCAAAAGCAGTTCTTAAGTGGACTTGCTGTGGCATCGCTTGTTCTCGGGGTAATATTTGCCATCGGTTTCTATATCCATATGCGAACAGTATTGGAGGATGAAGTTGAGGCTAAAGCGACCCTGACGTTTACACAGGTTGATGCTGTGCAGAACTACGTACGAAAAGTGCTGCGCCCTAAGATGTATGAAATGATCCCCGGTACGTTCATTATTGAGGCCATGAGCTCGTCGTATATTTCTCGTAGTGTCATGGAGCGTTTTAAAGGGGAAGAGGGCTATTTGTACCGCCGTGTTGCTATTAATTCCCGTAATCCGGAGTTTGAAGCAAACACGCTGGAGCGTGGTTTTGTGGAATATTTTCGTGAGCACCCAACGGATACGCTTTGGAAGGGCTACAAAGACATAGCAGGACAGCGGTATTATGTGATGGCGCGTCCGGTTACCTATGTTGAAAGCTGTATGCGTTGTCATGGCGATATTAATGACGCACCAGTGGAAGTTGTTCAGCAGTACGGTAAACGTGGTTTCAACAAAGAAGCCGATTCCATCGGCGGTGTAGATTTGGTAGGCATCAATGTCATGGCAAGTCTTGGCCAGTTGCAAAAGACAATTATCGGCTACTTTGCTTTCTTTGTTGTGGGTGCGATTGTGTTTTTCTCCACTACAAACGTGCTGTTTAAAGTGCTGGTTGTGGATAATATTAAACGAATTTCCTCAGTGTTCCGTGCGAACCTCGAAGAGACTGGCGGCACTGAATTACTTGATAGTATTGCAGAGAAGGATGAGATTGAAGAGCTTGAATCGGGGCTGCTTGAATTAAACAATCATTTGTTCTCTGCACGTGCGCAATTGAAGGAGTATGCAGAAAACCTGCGTGCTATGGTTGATGAGCGTACACAGGAGCTGACGCATGAAGCATTGGAGCGTCGTGCTGACGTTGCGCTGTTCATTACTATGTTGTCTCTTATGCAGAAAAGCCGTTCCCGTGGTGAGTTGTTAAACCTTGCCATGCCGGAAATTGGCAACCGATTCCACGCAACAACCGTTACCTATATTTGTACTTTTTCTTCAAATAACAGCTACTCGTGGCCGAGCGGCGCAGAAGCGCAAAAGCTTCCTGAAGACTGGCTGTACGTCATCACTGAAAGCGGCATTAAATTTGAAGATAACCGCATCATTATTTCTGTGGAATCCAGTGCAGGCAACGCAGAAGGGGTGGTAATTCTGTATTGGGATGATCCTCGATACGTTTCATTGCAAGATCATGGTTTGATGCGTGCTCTCGGCAGGCAACTAGGCGCAGCAGGGGAAAACCTTGTGGCGCTGGATAACATGATGCGCCAGATGCAGACTCTGCAAACCATTGTTGAAGGTATCACAGACCCCCTTGTATTGATGGATGCATCCTGTAACGTCCTCACGGCGAATCAGGCTGCGTGTAATCTTTCGGCAGAATTTAGCGCCGGTCGCGATGTCAGCGGCAATATTCTTTCTATGTTGTCCGATTACAATGCTACGGATGGCTGCTCTATGCAGCTTGCGCTTTCCCGCAAGGTTCCGTTTGTAGATGAAGTAGTGGTGGATGACAGCCGTACGTTTTCAATGGGTATTTATCCCGTCATTCAGGGGAACAACCGCCCTGATCGTGTTGTTGTACATGTGCGCGAGACCACGCGAGAAAAACGTATGCTCGCCCAGATGCAGCAGCATGAAAAGCTGGCAACAATTGGTAAGCTTGCAGCAGGGCTTGCGCATGAGATTAACAACCCGTTGGGAGTTATTCTCTGTTATGCTGAGTTGTTGAAAGATGATGCTGATGGTGCACAGCAGAATCAGGATATTGATATCATCCTGCGTCATACTCGACATGCCCAGCGCATTTTACGTGATTTGTTAGATTTTGCCCGTCCGAAAGTGAGCCATAAGGGCACATCGGATACAGCGCATGTTGTACAGAATATTACAGAGGTTTTCTCTGTTCAGGCAGCAGCAAAGAAAGTAGAACTCACTGCATCAGTTTCAACTGAGAATGCCTTTGCCGCAATCGGTGAGCAGGAGTTGGAACAGGTTCTTTCAAACCTTGTGTTGAATGCACTTGATGCTGTTGAAGAGAACAAGGGGCATATTCATTTGAGTGTTGTTCTGAATGATGATGCCGTTGTGATGAGTATTGAAGATAACGGTGAAGGTATTTCACCGGAAAACATGCACAGAATTTTTGATCCATTCTTTACAACAAAGGGACCCGGTTCCGGCACAGGATTAGGACTAGCCATTGTGTATGGCATGGTTACTGACCTTGGCGGTAAGGTTGAAGCTACTTCAAGCACAAATCTTGGCGGGGCACAATTTGTTGTTCAGCTTCCGGTTGCGACTTCATGCAACCTTGGGGAATAGTCGTGGAACAAGCTATTGTAAAACAAACCATTTTGCTCGTTGATGACGAGCAGGATTTCGCGCGTGGGCTACAGCGTCTCATTGTACGCAAATTTCCTGATCTTAATGTGCTGCTTGCCCATACGGGTGAATCTGCACTTGAGACGTTAAAGTCAACACACGTAGATATTATGCTCACAGACATGCTTATGCCGGGAATGACCGGTATGGAGCTGCTTCCGCTTGCATTGGAGCAGCGTCCTGATCTTTCAATGGTGATGCTTACTGCGCATGGAACTATTGAAACTGCTGTTCAGGCTGTGAAGCATGGTGCGTATGACTTTTTGACCAAGCCTGTAGAGCCTGCTGAATTATTCAGGGTTGTGGCAAAAAGTCAGGAACGCGCAACACTCATGAATGAGAACAGACAGTTGAAAGAACAGGTACGTTCTTTCAGCGCCTCCGGTGAGCTTATCGGCGAATCGCAGGCCATGCAGCAGCTTAAGCTTTCTATTCAGGCTGTAGCGCATTCAGACTACACAGTTCTCGTTCGCGGGGAATCCGGCACCGGTAAGGAAATGGTTGCACGGATGATCCATCAGTTGAGTACTCGTATTGAGAAGAATTTTTTAAGCGTGAACTGCCCGGCTATTCCGGAGCAGTTGCTTGAGAGTGAGCTTTTTGGTCACGTGAAGGGTGCCTTTACAGGCGCAGATAAGGATCATAAGGGGCTTTTTGCCACAACTGATGGTGGAACTCTGCATCTGGATGAAATTGGCGATATATCCTTTCAAGTGCAAACAAAGCTGCTTCGTGTTTTGCAGGAAGGTGAAGTGCGTCCTGTGGGAGCAAACTCCAACGAGCAGGTTAATGTTCGCGTGGTTGCTTCAACAAATCAGGAATTGGAAAAACGGATTCAGGACAAGGCATTTCGAGAAGATTTGTATTACCGCCTGAACGTTCTTACCATCACCATCCCGCCTTTGCGCGATCGTGTGACGGATATTCCGTTGCTGACACATCATTTCTTACGTCAGTCCTGTAAAGAAATGGGATTGCCGGAAAAAAGTATCGCACCGGAAGTGCTCACGTATCTTTCTACCAAGCAGTGGCAGGGGAACGTTCGTGAGTTGCAAAACTATGTGCGTCGCCTGACAGTTTTCTGTTCCGGTGATTCCGTAGATATGAGCGTGGTGCGTCTTGTCGATAACGGAACACTGACTGCTGTCGTTACGACAGAGAACGGTGCCGCAGGCATTACACAGTACAAAGATGCCAAGAACAAGGTTATCGATGATTTTACGCAAGCGTACGTGTCAGACCTGCTTAAAAGTACCACGGGCAATATTTCAGAAGCTGCACGAGTTTCCGGATTGTCCCGAGTAGCACTTCAGAAAATTTTAGCGCGTCTTAACATGGATGCGGCAAGTTTTAGGTAAAAGTTCCTTGCAACGCGGGCAACCTTGTTGCAAAAGGAGCGTAGATTTTACGGCAGCATCGTCTGCCGCTAATCATATGGTTTGCAGGCTTCCATCGTTGTGATGGGAGCCTCTTTTTTTTGGTATTTGAATTACCAGAAAATGAATGAATATTTTTAGAATATTGCACACATTTCAAGGCTGGAAAGAATCTTGGAGAGGCGAGTGCGATAAGAACTTATGCGAGCAAAATGAAAATCCTCGGTAGCTAAATGACTACCGAGGATTTTTGAAATTATACAAAAGAAAAATTTATTTTGGCGCGTTGTATTTTTCCGGTGCTGGGTCTTTGGTCACACCGTAGGTAGCAATACCTTCGTGACCTTCCGGAAGGTGTTCTGTCACTGGCATACCGTCTTCGTTAACGAAGAGCATACAGTGGCAGTATTTGTATTTTTTCATGTCTTCACATGGGCACAGCCATGTACGGGATTTAATTTCTTCTGTTTTGTCCGGATAAAAACGGCACGGACAGAGAGGTTTACCCAGTGTTTCAATGTTGCTTGCAAGGCCAGTTACTACCGCATCGGTAACTTCAGCCATGGAGTGGGTGGTAAGTCCTGTTTTTGTGCAATATTTTGCAACATAGTTGCGTACACGTTTGATATGTTCTTCTGTTGGTTCGGTCATTTTTGGTGTCCTGAAAAAGTATTTGGCGGGATGTAATCCCGATGAATTTGGTAAGTATTTTGCGGTGCGCTGTCAAGGGGGGAACGATGTAGGAACCCGTTTGAATTCCAAGAATATTTGATGATGTTCCGTAAAGAATTAAATCTTATTTTAAAGCTAAGGTGCGAGGCTTATTAAAAGTTAAATGCCTTCTTATAGAGTAGGATTTGCATCGCAGAATGCATGAAAAAAAAAAGTGCAGATACAGCCGTAGGTGGTGTTTTTTTACATCTTGAGTAGCACTGATGTGTTCCGTTGTGTTACTCTTGGGTTGAGGTGTGAAGACCAATGTTTTGCGTAAAAAAATGTAGCGAAACTACAGAAAATAGAAAAAATTGATATTGAAATTCAGTACCTAGACATTTGATTGGGAATAGCGTTAAGTATACTATCGGATAGTCCCCACTGTGCTATAGCTGTGCCCACCATCTCAATATGGTGCATACATAATATTGACTTTTTCCAATAATAGCAGTCTACAGGGGAAAAGCTTCTCTGTACGCCTATGGGGATACGTACTGATAGGCTGTTACGGGAGCACGACTTTAATTTTTTCGAAGTAGGATTGGAACAGGAGAGAGTATGAAAACATTTTTCTTTTTTGGCGATTCCCTAACTCTCGGTGTGAACGATCCGTCATTGCATGGGTGGATTGGTCAGTTAAGCTTGGTATCCGGCGTGCCGGTGCCTCCTGCTACCTTTTACAATATGGGCGCACGAAAGCATTCCAGTTTGGCTATAGCCAAGAGATGGAAGGCTGAAGTTGAAGCCAGACTTATTGCAGAAAGTAAGCCCCGTCTTTTGTTCACATTTGGTGTCGTTGATATGGCTACACCTGCCGGTCAGCAAAATCTTTCTATTGAAGAGTCTGTCGAGAACGCACGAACCATCCTTGTTGATGCAGTAGAAACCTACGGCAAAAAGAATATCGTTATGGTGAGCCCGTTTCCTGTTGTGAACCTTGAGCATTGCGCTCGGATTGGTGAGTTATCTGCTGCGTATTTGGATATGTGCGCAGATTATGACATTTCGTATGTAGATATATTTACGAAGCTGTCACAGCATGAACCGTACTTGAATAATTTGTCTGATGGTATTCACCCAAGTGAAGAAGGAAATGCTATTATCGCAAGCACTCTTCATAGCCATGAGCATATTGTACTGTGGATGAATAGCTAGCTATTTCGTAGGACGTTTGACGGGTGCTTCGTATTGTCGTTAGGCAAGCCCGTATGTAATGTATTAAAAGGCTGTGCAATATGTGCGCAGCCTTTTTTATGCTTTTTAAAATGCGTTGTGAGTGTGTCCTCATGATTTTTAGACTGTTTTTATTGAATAAACTTGTTCTATAAAAAAAATTCATGAAAAAGGTGAATTCTTTGAATTTTACTTTAAAAGCCCTCAAGCATAGATATTCATCAACGGAGGGAAACGACATGAAATACATTATGAGTGCTTGGAAAAGATTAGAAAATGCTCTGGTAGACGCAACATTCGCTGAAGTTGGTTGCGGAACCTATTGTACTTGCTGCAACAAACGCTGCAGAAAGTAGAAAAAGCGCCTTAAGGCGCTTTTCTGCGTTTCTGGGGTATGGATTTTTTAGCAACAGGAAGCATCTCCTTCACCCGTGAACGACAGTAGGCCCAATTTGTGCCTTCGTATGAAATATCCTACAGATCATTCTGTGGGCTTTTTTTTGAGAACTTTTTGGGTGCTGTTGAAGCCTTTTAGCACCTGCAAGACTCTTTTTTTAAAAGAATACACATAGGTCGTGATAGTTCGCTGAGTATCTTTGTGCTTAACCCTTTGAAAGAGAACGGTATTTGAGCAACATAAAAAAAATTCATGGAAAAGGTGAATTCTTTGAATTTTACTTTGAAAGCCCTCAAGCATAGATATTCATCAACAGAGGGAAACGACATGAAATACATTATGAGTGCTTGGAAAAGATTAGAAAATGCTCTGGTAGACGCAACATTCGCTGAAGTTGGTTGCGGAACCTATTGTACTTGCTGCAACAAACGCTGCAGAAAGTAGAAAAAGCGCCTTAAGGCGCTTTTCTGCGTTTCTGGGGTTCGTCATTTTCGCAGAAGTTCCAAATTTATAGCGCCAGAAGTTAAATATTCGTTGTCCACGTACGAAGTTTCCTGCAGATCAATCTGTGGGATTTTTTTGTTGATGAGGGGAGACGTTGACCATTGTGAGTATTACTTTTGTTTAAAAAAGTATGACTATTTCTAAAAAGACTTTTTTCGATGACTGCAAACCCTTTGATACCAAGGGTTTTTAAATATCATAAAAAAAAGTTATGGAATGGATGAATTCTTTGAATTTTACTTTCCGTTTGACGAAGCTTAATTGTAGTTCAACGGAGGGAAAGAAAATGAAATACATTAAGAGTGCCTGGAGACGATTAGAGAATGCTTTGGTAGACGCGACTTTTGCGGAAGTTGGATGTTGTACCGTTTGTACTGGCTGTAACCGTTGCAGAAAGTAGAAAAAGCGCCATGAGGCGCTTTTCTTATTTTGTCTGAACAGCAAATCTGGAGAACGTGAAAAGTTTCACTATTGATGTTTTTTCTGCTATTACTTCTTTTGTAAACATAGATTGCATACTCGTCACCTGTAGAACAGTTTCTACAGGTTTTTTTGTGTCCAAGTATAGAACTACTAAAGTAGAAAATCAGAAGTGCAGAGGAAAATTGTGTATGCAAGATCCTTTTTGAAAAAAGTTTCAAGGTGATCGTGAAGGGGCAATCGCTTCTAATCCTTTGATACCAAGAGTAAAAAGGGTTTCATGAATTTTTTTCATGGAAAAGCTAAAAAGTTTGAATTTTACTTCGAAGACGGTCAGGCATAGTTACTTTCTCAACGGAGGGAAACGAGATGAAATACATTAAAAGTGCTTGGAAAAAATTAGAGAACGCTCTGGTAGACGCAACATTCGCTGAAGTTGGTTGTGGAACCATTTGTACTGGCTGCAGACGCTGCGGAAAGTAAAAAGTGCCGAAAGGCACTTTTTTTTTGCCTAATGAAAACTGTTCACGGGTTGCGCTTGACTTTGGTTGCTTTTGACGGGCACAAATTGGTGTCAAAGATAGCACTCGAAAATTAGGTAGGAGAGATGATGACACTTTCATCAGAGAATACAATGCAGGAAGTCGTAGCACCAACGGGGGTCGTTACGATTGCTGGCCGCAAGGCAAAGATTACACTGGAAACCACGTTTCCAGATAGTCCCGCATGGCAGCCGCATCCTGTTGATCCAGAAAAAGCCGAGCGTATGGCATATGATGGTTGTATCGGGGGATACGGTTGTTGTTACGCTGCGTTCTATAGCATCATCGGGCAAATGGCTGAAAAGCACGGGGCACCATACAAAGATTTTCCGTTCCATGCCATGAAAGCAGGGCGCTCCGGCATCGGTGGATGGAAATCTACCTGCGGTGCACTCGTTGGCGCGGCGTTCGCCTACGGTCTATTTTACGAGAAGAAAGAGCATAACGAACTCGTACGTGAACTCTTCCACTGGCACGACACAACCGCGCTGCCAGTCTATCGTCCGAAAACGAACTGCAAGCTGGATGTAGACATTCCAAGCAGCATCAGTGGCTCAGTATTATGTACTGCATCTAAAGCTCGCTGGGCATATGCATCAGGGTTTCCAATTAAATCCAAAGAATGTTCAGAACGCTGCGCACGCCTCACGGCAGATGTCGCACGCAAAGCCATAGAAATTTTACACGCTAAAATGGATGGCACCTTTGTCGCAACAGCGGACAAGAATGCCGGCATGAAGTGTGATGACTGCGATAACTGTGATTCTTCTTTTAAAGAGGAAGCTGCATCAGTAATTATCGTAAAGCAGCCAGAATATCGGTCTGTAAAAGCTAGTTAAGAGCTTGTAGTTCAGGCGATTGTTATTGGCGGCCTTTTGGTGTTTGCCTCTGGCAGGTCTGCGACGACTTTTAGGATTGTCTCCGACGGCTGGGCTGAAACTTGTTTCACTGTCGCTTTCTGTAATCTCTCGTACCTTGAGAACAGCTACCGCTTTGAAAAAAGTTTCTCCCAGACCCCCATCCAAAACTTTTATTATGAGTTGCCAAGTTGTTACAGGGTAACGTGTTGGTAGTCCCTGATTTCGATTGGGGGTGGTTATTCGTAGTAAGTTTTTGAGGGATGTGGTTACTAGGCTGCGGCTTTTGTCTGAAGCGTATGCTGTAGCGTTTAAAATTTGTATATAAAAAAGGGCGTACCCAAATGGGTACGCCCTTTTCTTACATTTACGGTACTAGCCTAGTTGCTAGTTAACAGGCTGAGCTTCTCCGCTGGTAGCAGCGATGCAGCAGCGTGCAGCTTCTTCAGCTTTCTGAGCCTGATATTCGTGGATTTCCACGAACTTGATTGCGCCGAACTTACATGCACTAGCACATGCAGTGAGTTCTTCGCCATTCTTTGCGCGCCATTCGGAGCACTGGTCACATTTAATAGCAACCTTGCGTGATGTTGGAACAGCGTCACCGATGATTGGTTCGTTATGAGCAACGTTAATAGCGCCGAACGGACAAACCATTACGCACATTTTACAACCAACGCAGAGCTGCTGGCGAACTCGAACCATGCCAGGTTCACGAACGAGCGCTGCTGTAGGACAAACGCGTGCACATGGTGCATTGTGGCACTGGTGGCACTGTACAGGAACTTTAGCTTTCTCAATTTTGCACACTTTGATGCGGCTTAAGTGAGTAGCTTTGTTCTTAATGATTTCCTTACGGGTGAGGTTCGTGTGTGCTTCTACACATGCGATTTCACATTTTTTACAGCCTTTGCATTTTTCAGCATCAACAACTAATGCGTACTCTTTAGTTTCCATAAGAATCATCCTTATTAACAGGTTCCACTTCGAGACTTTTTACTTGTAATTCTCGACCGGTAACCATTGTGAGATTTATATTTGAACATCGTGGACATGTATCCCCGATGCGTTTTTCAAACGTGTAGTGACATTCGCTGCATTTCCAGCTTGCCGGAACGTCAATGAATGTCAGCTGTACACCTTTAAGAGGTGTGTTCTCTGTGCAGATTTCAAAACAACCCTCTAGGGTATGTTTTTCTATGCAAGTATGCTGACCAATTTCTATGCGAATTTCGCGCACGATCACGTCTTTACCCTTAACGGTCTCGTTGACAATGGTGATCATACTTTGCGTTATAGCTAATTCATGCATCAGATTTTTCCCTCTTACTCTACGTAACCCCGCTGTTGCCCCTTCATCTACAGGCGGCAAACAAACAGAATACCCTTAAAAACCAATCACTAGCGCTCTGTACAAGAGAGGCAAGGATCGATGCTGTTTACGATAAGCGCGATATCCGCAACTTTCGCTTTATCCAGCATTACGCGAAGACCTTCCCAGTTTACATAGGTAGGTACGCGCCATTTCAAGCGTTCAGGGTACATGGTGCCGTTGGTACGCATGTAGTAGATAAGTTCTCCACGTGGTGCTTCGGAACGAGCCACAGCCTGCCCGGCAGGGATATCTGGAAGTGGATCGCAGCAGATAGGCCCTTTAGGCATCTGATTGAGGCACTGTTCGATAATGCTGATTGATTCGAAAATCTCACCAAGGCGTACAAGAGCACGGGAACGAACGTCGCAGCCATCGCCGAGAACAACATTGAAGTTAAGCATGTCATATGCAGCGTACGGGCTTTCTTTACGAACATCGTTATCAATGCCGGAGCCACGTGCTACTGGACCGCCAAGGCCGTATTCAATAGCAGCTTCCGGAGGAAGGATGCCTACGCCCTGTGTGCGTGCTTTAACCTGTGGATGAGTTGCATACATGTGTCTGAACTCTTCAATAGGTTTTTTCAGTTCTTCAAGAGTCTTGCGAAGGTACGCTACAAGTTCGTCATCAAGATCGTACTTGGCGCCGCCAATTGTGTTGGCGGAGATGTCCATGCGGTTGCCCCAGATGGACTCTTTAAGATCCTGCATGGTTTCACGAACTTCCATGGCATGCATGAAAAGTGTGTTGAAACCGATAACGTGCAGGCCGATACCCACGTTGAACATGTGAGAAGCAATACGTTTTACTTCGTCTGCAATGACGCGAAGGTACTGACCGCGTTCAGGAACCTGAATTTGTGCGATGTTCTCAAGCGACATGCAGTATGTCAGCGGGTGGTTGTTGGAGCAGAGTGAACATACGCGCTCTGTGAGCACGATGTTCTGGAAAAAGTTTCTTTCAAGCGCAAGGCTTTCCATACCGCGGTGAGCGTGTCCTGCGAACATTTCGATGGACTGAACAACTTCACCTTTAACGTCTACCTGAAAGTACATTGGCTCTTCGAGCGCAACGTGCAGTGGACCAACCGGAATAGTGTATGTTTTAGACATGCTAGCTCTCCTCTCCTTTCTCACCCATAATTTTTTCCCACAGTGAGTTGGTGGACGCACTGTTGGTCATGGTGGAAAGAGGAACAAGTCGTTCCATTGCTTCGGACTGTACAGTCTCGTGCAGGAACAAAGGACGCGGGTTTGGGTGGTTGCGTACGGTAATACCGTAGCTTTCCGCCATTTCGCGTTCAGCCCAGTCAGCAGATTTGTGCCATAGAGTAATGGAAGGCACAGACGGCTCAACACCGGTAGGTAACAAGGTAACAGTGACAGACATACCTTTGATGACAAAGTGGTAGCACACTTCGTGGAAGGCTTTTTTGTCTTCTGCTTTAGCGTTACATGCGGAAATGGTTACAAGACGACCCTCAGGCAGAATTTTTTCTGCAAACAGAGGAAGGTCTTCAACTTCGTTAAGAGTGACCCAGGCGAACTGGTTCTCTTTAAGGTCGGCAGTCCAGCTAAGTTCTGCACCCTTTGGCATTGTATCAACGAGGTTAATAACTCGCTGTTTCATTGTATTAATCATGGATATGAGCTCCAAACTGTTGAGCGGCTTTCTGTCGTCTGCACTCAGGACAAAGACTGTAGATGTTTTCGAGTTCTTCAGTTGGTGTACCGTAGATGTGGTCAAGCATTGCATGCGGCATATTCGGCATGGTCTGATCACATTCAGGACAACGGGCATATGCTATAAACTCGTGTTCTTTCTTTTTGTATTTGTCTTCGTTGCGATGCGCGGTTGACCAATTATTGGTTTGGCTAATCGCCTTAGTGGGACAGTAATGATGGCACATTCCGCAAAAAGTGCAGGTGTTATGCCATACATAAAAATCCTTACCGGAGCCGTCTTCACGTTCTACGTGCTTGATTGCGTTACCTGCACAAACAGTTGCACAGACACCGCAGCCAACACAGGAATCAGGGTCAATAGTGACCTTGCCGCGAAGGCGGGCTGGGGTGAAGGTTTCACCGAACGGAAACGGGTCGGTGGAAGGGCCTTGCCTCAGGTTGTTCCAAAGAACTTTAAAGATACTAAGCACCATTACCTCCTTAGATCCGTGTTTTCCAAATATCCAGTGCCATCGCTACACCTTCAAGAATAGCCTGAGGGCGAGGAGGACAGCCAGATACGTTCACATCAACAGGAATAATATCGTCCAACATAATAGGTACAGAGTAGCTGCCGCGGAACACACCGCCGGAAATTGGGCAAATACCCACAGCAATGGTTACCTTTGGGTCTGGAATCTCTTCATATACACGCAGCACTTTGTCTCTGACCATAGCGGTCACAGGGCCGGTGATAAGGACAATATCAGCATGCTTCGGACTGCCGCAGTATTTGCAGCCGAGGCGTTCAACGTCGTAGCGCGGAATAAGCGCTGTAGTAGCAAGTTCAACGTCACAACCGTTACATGATCCCGCATTAATACGGTACAGCCACGGAGAACGGACAGCTTTGCTTTTAATTGCATCGATAATAGACATATCAGCTTTCCTTATTTGAGCAGAAGAGTCAGTCCAAGACTCACGTATGCCAGCACTGACGGGTACTTGAGGTAGAACTTAAAAGTCTGGTCAGTACGCAGGCGTCCGGTCGCAGAGCGAACAATGGTTACGGACACGAGCATGAGCATGAAGCATTTGAAAATGAACCATGCAAGGTTGGCCAGAGCGCCGCCAGGGATTGTGCCCGGGAAGAAGAGTGTCACGCCGAGACCCATCACAACAACCAACTTGAGCGCGCTCGCGAGGTTGAACATGGCAAGTAACGGACCAGAGTACTCAAGCAGCGGGCCTTCAAGCAGTTCCGGCTCAGCTTCCGGCAGGTCAAATGGTACTACGCCCATTGTGCCCGGAATGAAGCAGAGGAATGCGATGAAAGCTGGAATCATGCTCAGGTTAAAGCCGAAGGAGCCGTTTGCGTGCTGGTATGACACAACCTGTGCAAGGGAGAACTCAGAACCGTCTGCGCCGCCTGCTTTGAGTGCAACAGTGAGGAGCACAACAAGCAGAGGGATTTCATACGCGAACATGAGTACCATTTCACGGGAAGTACCGATTGCGCCGTACGGAGAGCTGGACGCGGAACCTGCGAGCATAAATGCAATCGCAGGAATCGGCAGCAAGTACAGAAGCATCAGCATATCGCCAAGACCGGAAGCACCGTCCCATACACCTGGAACAGGGATGAGCATTGCTGCTACCATCATACCCATGAAGCCGAATACAGGAGCAAACTTGAAGATTGCTTTGTTTGCGGTATCAGGGATGATTGTCTCTTTTTGACTCAACTTAATGATGTCGTAGAAAGGCTGAAGGATCGGAGGACCCACACGGCGCTGGAGGCGCGCGCAGATCTTACGGTCAAAACCTTTTAGAATAAGTCCCAGAATCAGAGCGAACAGCCCGCCCGGGAATATGAGTAAGTGAAAGCTATGTGTAAGCATATCTAACATGACTATTTTTTCCTTCTACTGGAAAGGAATTCGGCCGGAAGGTTCAGCCACTGTTCCAGAACGGTCAGTGCAGGTTCGTAGAAGTTTGAGCCGCTAACATGAGATTTTTCCGGGCTGATATCTGTTACACCACAACCGTGAGTGTGACAGATGCGCTCGGACTTGTTCATGAAGGATAGGATCAAACGAGCCACACCGTAGGAAATTGCCATCACTAGAGCGCAGGAAATTGCGTCCCATGAACCGGAACCAGTTGCGATACCGCCGAGGTTGATGTCGAGCGGAGCAAAGCCGGTAGATTCGAGGATGGAATTAACTGGTGCCAGAAGCAGACCCGGGAACACGCCGAAGAAAACGGACGCGCCAGCGAGAATGCCCATTGGCATACGCATAAACTTGCCAACCTCAGTTACACCTTCGAGGCTTGGATTAAGCTGACCGAAGAATGCAGAGTGCAGGAACTTGATCATGTACGCGAGAGTTAGCACGGAGCCGGAGAGTGCGAGCAGTGCAAGAAGCACTTCGCCCTGATCCATAAGACCGTGGTAGAGCATCCATTTGGAGGTGAAGCCGCTAAGTGGCGGAACACCTACAGCAGAGAATGCTGCAATGGCGAATACGGTAAGTGTAAACGGCATTTTTCTACCGATGCCGGAAAGCTCATCGAGCGTATCAGCATGGGTGCGGTACATGATTGCGCCTGCTGCGAGGAACAGGAGGTTTTTAAAGAACATGTGGTTAACAAAGTGCATTAAACCACCGGATACGGTCAGCGGGGTAGCTATACAGATACCGAGCAGAACGTATGCCATCTGAGAAACGGTGGAGTAAATCAGCACGCGTTTAATAGATGTCTGCATGACTGCTTTAAGGGCAGCGTAGAAGATGGTGATGCCTGCAACCCATGCAAGAGTGTACATGATTGCTGGCTGCGCCCAGTAGCCGGATTTGCCTGCAAAGAATCCTGCGCCGCCGATAACGAAGAAGAGCTTCATAAGTCCGAAAGGACCAGTCTTCAGCAGAACGGAGGAGATGTAACCGGAAACCGGAGTCGGTGCGGTTGCAGGGTGCATCCACATATCAATACGCAGCGGAAGCATTGCCGCTTTCATGGCAAAGCCAAGAGCGATAAATACCATTGCGTACATACCTGTGGAGCCAGGCAGGGTGCCAAGCGCCTGTGCAAGTTCACCGAATCCGAACACGCCGGATTTTGCTGTGAGCATTGCAACGCCAAAGAACATGAAGGATGCGCCAAGAATGTTGAAGAGGAAGTACTTAAAGCCTTCGTTAAGAGCACTCTTGGATTCTTCATGAATAATGATGGAGTACAACGGCCAACTGGACATGATCTCCCAGAAGAGGAAGAACGTGAAAATGTTGGAACTGGTTGCAACACCCAGCAGCCCGCCGATCATCAGCAGGAATAGGGTGAAGAAACGCCACTGTGTGTGGCTGTGATCCATGTAGTTTGCAGAGTATACAACGTTGAGAATAGCCATGAGGATAATAAGGAGACTGAAGCCGATGCTCAGTGCGTCCAGAGAACCCCATGAGAAACCAAGGCCGATAAATGCAAGAACCAGAACGCCTACGGTGCCCCATGCAGCTTTTTCCAGATTTTTGCGCATGATGTATGGAACAATTGCGCCGACCATTGGAATTGCTACGTAGAGAGGCCAGCCGATGGCTAGGTTAGGTAAAGGCTGAACTGCGATTTTGCCGGCTGCAAGCAGGGACTGCATAACAGGAGCAACAATAATAATGTTCAGCTGAGGGAATACGCCGAGCAAGAGACTGGCTGCTGCAAGGACACCCATTGGTATAAGACAGGTAAGCGGAGCTTCTGCAACCGGCTCACCTTCGTATTTTTCAAAGAAGAGGATTCGTGCAAGGCGAGTGTAGTACACAACCGCCATCAAACCACCTGCAAGAATCATCGCTGCTATAAAAGGCTGTCCTGCTTCAATTGCTGCGTAGACCATGAAGAATTTACTTACGAAGCCACCGAAAGGCGGAAGGCCGATAATTCCCATGATACCGATAAACATGCAAAGACCGGTGAGCGGCATTGCGCGTCCCAGACCTTTAAGCTTGCTGATGGTGTATGTTCCTGAACGGAGGATAAACATACCCACGCCAAGGAACAGCAGGTTTTTCATGATTGCATGGTTCACAACGTGCGCCATGGAACCAGTAAGAGAAAGGTATGTGCCAAGGCTGAGCACCATTGCAATTTCACCGACTTGCGCCATGGTGGAATATGCGAGCATGCGTTTAACGTTTTTCTGCATAAGTCCCAAGACTTCTGCAAACAAAAAGGTTGTTGCGCCAAGCACGGTGATCAGTGTTGGGACATCAAATGCGCCTTCCTGATTGAAGTATCCAGCTCCGAAAAGGGCAAAGCATACCATGAGCATGCCGTATATGCCGGTCTTGGTAAGAATACCGGAGAGCGGACCGGAAATGGAGGAAGGTGCCACAGGGTGGGCAGCAGGGAGCCAGCTGTGGAATGGTACAAGACCAGCCTTAACAGCAAAGCCCAAGAAACAAAGTAAGGCAGCCATACCAGCAAGGGTAGGGTTCATGTTTCCTGTTGCCTGAGCAATAGCAGCAAATTCAAAGCTGCCTGTTGCACTGTGGATAAGGAAAATGCCGAACAGCAGGGCATATGCACCGGCTGCACACATAAAGAAGTATTTAAAGCCTGCTTTAAACGCGTCCGTTGTTTCTTCGTGGATAACGAGGAAATAAGAACTAAAGGTCATCAGTTCCCAGAATCCGTACAGAGCGCCGAGGTGCTGTGTAAGGGTGAGACCGATGAGAGAGCCCTGCATGAGAAGCAGGAAGAACCAGTAGCGGGTAGAGTTTTCTTTATGAATGTATCCACCGGAGTACACGGTCACAACAAGGCCGATGCCAGCCATAATGCAGGCAAAGAGCTTGGAGAGAGCCGGAACATCAGCAGAGGCGGTAAGTACAAGTGCGGCTACAGATAATGCAGTTGCCAGTACAAATCGCCAGTCATAACGCTTAAGCGCCGCTGGAATGTATTTGGACGGAATAAATAGTAGGAAAGCGCCGACATATGGAAGAGCTGCTGCAAGCGGCCAATGCACTTCGAACTGAGGAATCGTTGCCTCAGCACCGAAAGTTGCTATGACTGCATGAATAAGCGGCTCCGGAAAAACGTGAGAGAGCGCAACAACCGCAGCCAACAGGATGGTAATACCACCAAGAATGGTTGAGGTAGCTGGTTTGCTGTCTGCGTTTTCAGGCGCTTCAAAACAGATGCTTTGAACAATTTTGATGGTGTACCACAAAGCAATACAGTTGCCCGCGAGCAGCATGATTGCAGGGAAGTACATTTCTGCACTGACAAGCCCGTATGTCAGCGCGAGTTTGCTAACTGCACCTTTGAATGGAGTAAATCCAATGGCGGAAAACATGGCAAACCCGAATGTGCCTGCGAAAAGCGGAGAGCGTTTAAACGCACCGCGCAGGTTGGTGAGATCGAGTGAACCGAACTGTTTTGCCAGTCCGTAAAGTGCAAACATAGCCAGAGCTCTGATAGAGATCTGATAAAAAAGATGTAACGCAGCGCCTGCATTACCGGAGATTGTTCCTGTCCCAAACCCTGCAAGGACAGCCCCGATTTCCGCAATGCTGGAAAAAAGGAGAACGGTTGTTAATTTGTTAGACTGCTTAAATGCCCAAAACTGAGCAAGCAGAAGAATCAAACACCCAAAGTAGACTGAGAAGTGAGAAGTGGTAACTTCAAGTAACATGCAATTCTTGCTCCTTATGAAAGAAGTCCATACCGATTGCCCAGACGCACCTATGGCAGGTGAATCCACGGTATCCTTCCAATACAACACAGAGGAAACCCCATTTCCCTGTTCATAGCGCGGCTATGTTCATTCTGCGTTGTTGTTCTTTCAATCCGAATCCAGTTCGCCGTCGCAACACGGCGCAGTACTTCCTGTATGTCGAACTGTTCATCTGCACTTTGCCCTTTGTGTGCGGAGGAAACAGTCGGACGTATGACACTTTTTCAGATTATGCTGGTCGGCACTCCTGCAAATCTAAATCGTATCCTGAAGAAACTGACAGCTCGTAAGTTCTTTTGTTTGGTGACTACCTTCTTCGAAGAAGGAAAAGAAAATTGAGCCCATAGATGTGATTGTGAGAGATTTCATAAACACAAATCTAACTGGCGACATAGTTCTTTTACACTTCTTTACAACTGAATGGGTAATCAAATAAATAATTTAGAGATCATTTTGCTCTTTTTCTGAGTATTTTGGTCTACTTTCGAAAAGAGTAAAGCGTCACTTGCCTGTATAACTTACTGTAATTTAAGACTTTGCATGCAGAATTTGTGATTACTGTGAAGGAGTGCTTCTGCAAAACAATGTTTGTACCCATTTACTTATGGGGTGTTAGTCTTACGAATTAGTGGATTGATGTATTTCCATTGTTTGATCATGCAGTGAATCTATAGCTTTTTTTGTTTGTTCGCACAATCTTTCTTTTTTGCAGAGTGTTTCGTTATAAGTCTCTAGAAATAAGGGGGTTATCTTGTTAGTGCCTACTTATGGGCAAGACTGTTGAATAAAAAAAGCTAATGATGTCTGTTGGCTGAGGTGGGAAAAGGTGAATGCAAAAAAATATCTCAGAGCAGTATCTGTGTATGAAAACAGCTTATTTAAGAAGATGATGCATTGTAAAAAATCATAAATGCGAGAAAAAAAGAGTGTAGTGCTATAAAAAATTACTTTTTCTTTTAAAAGTTACAGTCAAAAAAACGATGTAGAAAAAAAGTTTTGCTGATAAAAATATAAAAAAATGAGCGCAAAAATGCTTGTTAAAAATTGTTTGAGTCTAAAAAGAAAAAAAGCAAAAAGCAGTATGCGAACGAAATTTCCTCACAGTGGGTCGTTGGCAACGGTCAAAAAGATGTAAACAAGAAATGTATAAGATTTAATACATAGTGATAAATGTCACAATCTTACAAATATTATTAATAGTGCTGTATTTCAGTGTGTTACAATATTGATTTTCAAAGCAGGTAAAAAATGAAAACAGATAACTGTCTGAAAAATATCAATAATATAAAAAATAGTACTATAGAATTTGTATTATCGTACTAATATCGTGGGAAAAGTGTTGCTAACTCGGAAAACTATGTGATAGTTTTCACATGAAAGAAAAATTTACGTTTTCGAATAGAAATGCAAGGCACACCGCATTATCTTTCATATGTTCAGCGCCAAATTAAACATATGATCGAAAATTACAGCAATGAATTTGTATAATGTATGAAGCCGGACAGTGGGCCGGTAGAGAAGCCTGATCATGACATGAACATGATCAGGCTTTTTGCGTTTTTTACGTGGCTTGATTGGTCTGATGTGTGTCGGGGCTGATACCCTGAAGTGATGATGTGTTATCCGCGTAAGGTGCCGATGAGTTTGCTCAGTTCACTTGAGTTTGAGGCAAGGGCTTTGATCACTTTTTCAGATTCTCCCATGCCTTGTCCTGTTTCTGTAGCAACTTCATTGATGGCGGTAACGCTTGTGAGGATTGTTGACTGCTGGTCTGAATGGGTTCTGGAGAATTGGGCGATGCGTTCAATGTGATCACCCATTGATGTAGACAGAGATGTTATATCCTGAAGCGCCTCAGATGATGCCTCAACAAGTCTTGTGCTTTCAGCGACAGCTTCTACGGCAGCGTTCGTACTGCTTATGTTGTTTGTTATTTGTGTGCGGATAGTGTCGATACTTTTATTTACAGTGGTTGTAGCGTCCATAGTGCGTTCTGCCAGTTTGCGAACTTCGTCGGCTACAACCGCGAAACCTCGACCGGAATCTCCCGCCCGTGCTGCTTCAATCGCAGCGTTTAGCGCCAGTAAGTTTGTTTGATCTGCGATTTCACTGATGACACCTATTAAATCTCCAATGCCCGCAGTCTGTGATCCAAATTCGTGCATACTTTCTTTCAGTTCGCTGGAAAGGTTTTGTACCTTTTGCATGGCGGATGCTGTCTGTTCCATAACTCCTGCACCGTGCTCTGCTTTTGCTTTGGCGCTTTGGGCGTTCTTTACTGCGTCTTCAGCGAAGGACGCAGAGTGTTCAAGCACTGTGTTCATATCATCCACAATGTCTGTTGCTTCTTTAAGTTTTGAAATCTGCAAACGTGAACCAACACCAATCTGTTCAACCTGTCCTGATAGTGTGATGGCTTCTGTAGACACGTTTGAAGCTATGTTCTCCGCCTGTTCAGCAACCTCGAGCATTTTAGTGTGCTGGTGTTGGATTCGTTGTTCTTTGGTTCGTATGTCTGTGAGGTCGCTGGCAAGGACGATGGAGCCGATGAGTTGTTTGTCCATGTCATACAGCGGGGCGCAGTCGACACGTACAATACGCGTTATGTTAGCCGCAGTTGTCCAGTGTTGTTCAACATTGAGGATTGCTTGCTGCTCCCGGAGAACGTGTTGTGTGGATTCCTCACTATTCTCTAACAATGCTGCTGCAGGCTTACCTATAAAGAATGATGGCTCTTTTGCGGAATCGACAAGAGAAGTGAATTGTGTGTTGGCGAAGACAATTTTGTTCTCATTGTCGGTAATGATGCACGGGTGCGTGAGACCGGCAAGAATGCTTTCTGAGAAGCCGAGCTTTTCCTTCAGCTGATTGACCATGTGGAGCATTCCTGCTGCCAGTTCTGCTATTTCTCCGGTGAATTTGTAGTCGAGTCGGGCAGAGAGATTGCCGTCTGAAATTTCTTTTGCAAAGGTGAGAATACGTTGAAATGGTTTGACCAGTGATAGGTGAATCATACTGAAAGTTGCAATCAGTATAGTCAGTGTGCTGGCTATTCCGAGAATGAGGGTCGCATAGCGTAGTTCTTGTACAGCCGCGAATGCAATGGATGTGGGTAATTCGCTGATTATCGCCCATGTGTTCGATCCGAATTGAATGGGGGAGTGTGCTGTTGCGTATTCGTTTCCATCAAAGCTTTTGTCAATCAGAGTTCCGCTTTTTCCGGAAAGTGCGAGGGCTATAGCTTTTTGTGTGGCGCGCCCTGTGGACGGATTTGCAAATGAATTTTTTAGGCTATGAGTCTGTGGTGCGCGTGCAAGATCGGAGCGCATAAGATTGTCAGCTCCTACGAGGTAGGAATCACTT
Source organism: Halodesulfovibrio sp. MK-HDV (assembly GCF_009914765.1). Classification (NCBI taxonomy): domain Bacteria; kingdom Pseudomonadati; phylum Thermodesulfobacteriota; class Desulfovibrionia; order Desulfovibrionales; family Desulfovibrionaceae; genus Halodesulfovibrio; species Halodesulfovibrio sp. MK-HDV. The sequence continues at coordinate 121,534 of NZ_WYDS01000013.1, forward strand.
TTGCTCGAGCTGTCTTTATCATTAATAAGGACTGAGAGCTGATTGACTGGCAATCTCAGAACGGCAACGCCTAAGATTTCTTGTGTGTAGCTGTAAACAGGGGCTGTGATGAAGGCGGCGGGAGTGTTGTTGTCCTGTGCAAACGGGGCGATGTCAGTAAAGCAAACTTCCCCTTCCATTGCCCTTGCCCATGCGACTGAAAGTGGTGAACCACTGTGTGTTCCGTGCTGGAAGTCGCCGCCAAGTTCTTTTCCGCGTTTTACTGAAAAAATGATTCTTCCGTAATCGTCCATAAGTAAGGCATCTTCAAAGCCCATTTCTTCTACAAAAGGAAGGAATGACGGGGCAACATATTGATAGATGTTTTCGTACTCCTCATCCAGCTCCAGTGGCTCACCTTTTACGGCAGTGTATGTCGCGTCACGAAGCATGCCGATGGCGTTGTACACTTCTTTTACTTTGGAAAAGATGATTGCCTCCCGTTTCCACGTATCGAACAGCGCTTGAATGTGTCGGCGCTGCGCATCCTGTGTAGACCGGAGTTGGGAAAAGGAGCTTTCTTCAAGGCTGACTGCTGCGGTGTGCACACTGTATGTGCCCATAGCAAGCAACGGGAGGAGACCGATGCAAATACTGAAAAGAGTCAGTTTGGTGCGTAGCCGCATGGTGTAACAGTCCTTTTGTTAGTGTTATCAATGTGATGAGATTGATAGGTCACTAGCGTTACAGACTTGTTAAGGCGGAGTGAAGAACGTGCTTTTTGCGTTAGATATCGTGGTGCTAGGAAAAAAGGCAAAAAAAAGATCATACTTTCGTATGATCTTTTCCTAAGTGCATGGTGCCCAGGGGGAGACTCGAACTCCCACGGGCGTAGCCCACTACCCCCTCAAGATAGCGTGTCTACCAATTCCACCACCTGGGCACTTATTTGAACGTCGCTTGCGCGTTGTTCTGAGGGGTGCGCTAAGGTGTTGTTCCTCAGCGCGGAAATGTGTCTATGTGGATTGAGGGAGTTTGGCAAGCGTTTTTTGTATTTTTTTAAATAAAGTATCACGTAAAAAAGATATAATGGATGTAAGCCCCCTCAATTAGGTTAGTATGTACTTTGTTTCGTCCCTATGGTGCGAAACGTTGGGAGAGTAACACAACATACGAATCAGGAGATATTTCATGAAATTGGTACGAATTTTTCTGTTAACCGCTATGGTTATGACAATTGCAGCATCAGCATTTGCAATGAAGCAAGATATGATGATGAAGCACCCAATGATGAAAGATGGCATGATCATGATGAAGATGGCTCCTAATGGCTCAATGATGCCTATGATGATGAAAGACGGTGCAATGACACCTATGATGATGAAAGACGGCACGATGAAAGACATGAAAATGCCTATGATGATGTGCAAAGGCCACATGATGAAGATGCCTATGATGGCAAAAGACGGTATGATGATGCCGATGATGAAAGATATGAAAGACAAATCCATGATGATGAAAGACATGAACATGGAATGCATGATGATGCCAGTTATGATGGAAAACGGCATGATGATGATGGTTCCAATGATGATGAAAGATAATATGATGATGCCTATGATGATGAAAGACGGCATGATGATGCCTATGGAAAAACCAATGATGATGAACGGCGGGAAAATGAAATAGCCCTCCAGTTAGTCATCTTTTTTTATGTGAAGCACCCCGCACTCGCGGGGTGCTTTTTTTTGTCTGCACTACGGATGGAGCAGTGTACGGTGGAGAGAGGTAGGATGGAGCAATGTGCGGTGAAGAGAGGTCTCGCTATGAAGAAGTCTGAGTGAAGGCCGTGAGACGGATCTAGTTTGTAAATGCTCAGTAATTAAAATGAGTGTAATGTAACGATAATAGTATCGATAACTAGTAGCTTTACAACATGCAAAGTAATACTTATTTGAAAAAGACAGAGTTACTGGCTTGGATGTATTGAAATGATCTATGTTTGATGCAGAAATGATGTAAAAAAGAGTTAAATGCTGTAAAAATGAAACGTTTACATAGGGCAAAAAACGTCGTGTAACCGTTTTAACAAGCTTGAATAACGTATCATTTGCTTTGACAAAAAATAACTTGAGCAGAGCATCTGTCGCGGTAGTATGAAAAATAGAGGGTTTACCTAATTCGCTGTTGAGCAGAAGTAACTTGTGAATTGCTTCTGAAACATATTTTATGGGGCGTTTCTACCACCGCCAATCCGGTAGGAACTAAATACTAGGAGATGAGTGTGCAACGTTCAGAATCTATAGAAAAAATTGAAAGTCAGGATGTGTGGGATGTTCTTATCATCGGCGGTGGTGCAACTGGTCTTGGCACCGGTGTAGACGCAGCCTCCAGAGGATATTCAACTGTTTTGCTTGAATCTGCGGATTTTTGTCAGGCTACTTCCAGCCGCAGCACAAAACTTGTGCACGGCGGCGTACGGTATTTGCAACAGATGAACTTCTCATTAGTATATGATGCATTGCATGAACGCGGACGCATGCGCCGCAACGCACCGCATCTTGTGGACGATCAATCTTTTATCGTTCCGACATACAGCTGGTGGGAAACATTCTATTATGGAATCGGTCTGGTGATGTACGACCTTCTTTCAGGTCCGTTCAGTTTTGGTCGTTCCTACCCGATGGTTCGCAACAGTGCTTTCTACCATGTGCCGGGGTTAAACCCTGTGGGCGTAAAAGCTGGTGTCCGTTATCATGATGGACAGTTTGATGATGCCCGCTACGCAATGACTCTTGCGTTAAGTATGGAAGAGTTAGGTGGATCTCCTGTAAACCACATGCAAGTTCGTTCTCTTATTAAAGAGGATGGAAAAGTTCGTGGTGTTGTGGCTGTTGATTTGCTGACAGGTAAAGAGCATGAGATTTATGCACGATCAGTTGTTAACGCTACAGGCATTTTTACTGACGATATTCGACAGATGGATAATCCGTCTGCAAAGGCGATCCTTCAGCCTAGCCAAGGTATTCATCTTATGCTCGATAGAGCATTCTGCCCAGGCGATGCAGGTATTTTGATTCCTAAAACAGACGATGGTCGCGTTGTCTTTGTTCTTCCGTGGCATGACAAATTAATTATCGGAACAACGGATACAGAAGTTTCCGGCCCACAGATGGAGCCGAAAGCAACGAATGATGAAGTGGACTTCTTGCTTGAGCACGTGGGCCGTTTCCTTGCCCGTAAACCGCAGCGCAAAGATGTGCGTAGTGTGTTCAATGGTATCCGTCCTCTCATTAAAGCAGACGGCGCTGACGGAACGTCTGCATTGTCACGTGACCATTATCTTACCGTGTCTGATTCCGGTCTGGTGACCATTGCCGGTGGTAAATGGACTACCTACCGTAAAATGGCAGAAGATGTTGTGAACACATGCGCGAAAACTGCACATCTTCCAGAAGTGAAATGTCGTACCAGCAACATGCCGCTCCATGGTTGGACTCGTGACTTCGAAAAAGACGATCCGTTTCGTGCATACGGTAGTGACGTTCAATATTTGTATGAAATGATGGATGAAGACGAAACGCTTGTAGAATTGCTGCATCCTCGTCTTCCGTATCGTAAAGTTGAAGTTGTGTGGGCTGTGCGTTCTGAAATGGCACAAACCCTGTACGGGGTACTTGCATTGCGTACCCGTGCACTTCTTTTGGATGCCGCAGCAACCGTAGAGGCAGCTCCTGAAGTGGCACGCCTGATGGCTGTTGAACTTGGCCTTTCCGGAGAAGAGGCAACAACGTGGATTGATGCACAGCTTGCAGAATTCACTGAGGTTGCATCGCAATACATAGCTGGTAACTGCTGCGAATTGTAAGAATAAACACCACTCTAATAAAAACCCCCGTTTCCAATAGGAAACGGGGTTTTTTTAGTTCCGCAACCAACGAGTCACCGGTTGATTACGGAATACAGGAGTCACTACTGGGGGGGGCATGTCTAAACAACTAGATGTGCTTATTTTACGAGACTTGGCAGAATCGTCGCAAGCTAAGCACGGCAATAATGCTTAGTTATTAATTATGTTACTAGGTAGTAGTGTGTCTCTATTCAATTTGTTCTTATATACCCAAGCTGCGTTCTGGTAGTAGGAGATGGCTCGTTTCACGAGGCTGTCATCTTTTGTACCTTTTACAGTCTTAATAGCTGTTTCATTTTCAATGGTCTGAATCTCAATACTTTTCTTAGGTCCAAGAACCGCCATCCGTTTCCCGTCAAATAATCCAAGATACTGATAGTTACCGATAAAGGCTCTGCCTTCTTCTGGCTTCATCTGAGCAATATCTCTGCCGTAAAAGAACGACGAGTATGACCAGTTGAGCAAACCAAGAATTGTAGGGGCAACATCAATCTGACTCGATAGTGTGTCCACCAACTTCGGCTGTACAATTTTTGGTGCATACACCCACATTGGGATTCTATAGCGGCGGACAGGCAAGTTCTCACGTCCTGCGCTGCTTGCCTGATGGTCTGCAACAAACACGAAGATGGTGTTATCAAACCACGGCTTTTGTTTTGCTTTTTTAAGGAAGTCTCCAACTGCCCAGTCTGTGTATTGAATTGCACCGGTTCGACCGTCGCCAGAAGGAATAGCAACGCGGTTGTCAGGGTAGGTGTACGGACGATGGTTTGATGTTGTCATGACGTGGAGGAAGAATGGAGTCTTTGCGTTGAGAGCATCATTTGCTGTTTTGAGCACCTGATTGAACAGGTATTCATCCGCCATGCCCCACGCATTTTCAAATCCAATGGCTTCATCCGGTACTGACGATTGGTCAACAACTGTGTAGCCGTTGCCGCTGAAGAATTCATTCATGTTATCAAAATAGCCACGACCACCGTAAAGATAGTAACTGTCGTAGCCTTTTGATTCGAAGATTCGTCCTAAAGAAAGGTAGCCTTTTTCGTTACCGATTCTTTTAACAATAGAACGTCCGGGGGTAGGAGGAATTGAGAGCGTCAATGCTTCAAGCCCACGAGTTGTACGTGTGCCGGTTGCAAATAGCTGTGTATAGAATTGTCCCTCTGCGGCAAGAGCATTCAAATTTGGTGCAACTTCGTCTTTTGCACCGTAACGGGAGAGATACTTGGGCGTAAAACTTTCCAAGGTGACAAGAATTACATTGTACTTTTTTTCTTCGCCGAAACGCTGAATGGACCTAAATAGACTATGTTCGTTCTTGGACAAAAATTTGTCCGTAGTGTCTGCAAGGTCGGTGCGGACTGTACGGCTTGAGATGTCTTCGTCCAGAGAAGGATAGAACTGGTAGTAGTCGAGTTCATTGTTCTTGAAGGCTGATACGAACTGGTAGGGACCGTTCGCAGCAAGTTCTTTCTGATATGTGTTGTCTGAAAAATCTCGCATTTCGCTGGTAAGGAAGAGGCCACCAATTGCTGCAACAAGCAAGATACCTGCGTAAGGAATAAGGTTGGAGACAAAAGAGTTTCTTGCAGCAAGGATGCCTGTAAGTGATGATCGAAGGAAATAGGTTATTGCACCAGAAATGGCTGCGATAACAGGTAGGATAATAAATAGAGGGTATGACTCTATGATGTTGTCGATTACTTCTCTGCGGTAAATGAGATAGTCTACAGAGATAAAGTTGAAGCGAACATTGAACTCTTCCCAGAAGAAAAACTCTGATGTTGCTCCAAAAATTAGAATAAAAATTGTCAGAAAGAACGCGCCGTACAGGAACATCTTGTTTGGCTTGGAGTGCCATATGAAATTGGGAGTAAACGTGATGTACAGGCAGGGAAGAATAGTCGCGAATGCGAAAAAGCAAAGGTCGTAAAGAAAGCCGACGGAAAAAATTTGTAAGAATTCGACGAATGATGGTGATGCATCATTCCATGAAAAGAGTAGAAGTCCCAAACGCACGAGCGTCCATAGGGTGATAGCTATAATAAAGGTCAACAGAACCGCACGGAATCTGTGTGTGCCTTTGATGTTTTGTGTGTCCATCTATGTTTCCTCATAAAAACATTTTTTAATGCCATACGTACATTTGTGCATGTGGTGCTGACATATGAAATTTGTTTAGCAGGAAACGTGTCAATTTTTGGTTAACGATTAGATTGAAACTTGTAGGTAATAAGTTTGATGAACACCATCGTTGAGCATTGGGTGATAGAATACGTTCAAAATTCGTTAAAAATTTAAAAAAAGCATAAAAAAAGAGTTAGCTATGTAAGTAGCTAACTCTTTTTTTGAAGACTATTTAGTATCGTGTAATTATCTATGCAGCTTCGGAAACCGTGGCTGTTTGCAGCTCGTGGTATTTGTCGATCGCAACAAAGTAGTCTGGATCTTCGAGTACGTTTACAACACAGATTTTTTCAGCTTTTTCAATCAAGCGTACACAGTCTTTGCTTAAGTGCCAGAAGTATACTGTCTTACCTGCACGCTGGTACTGGGCAGCAAGCTTGTTGATAATTTCAATAGCGGACTGATCCATAATACGGGATTCTTCGAAATCGATAACAACTTCCTGTGGATCGTTTTTCACATCAAACTTGCTCATGAAGAGTGAGGTGGAACCAAAGAAAAGTGGTCCGTAGATCTGGTAGTGTTTGATACCGTGCTCATCGACAAATTTTCTTGCGCGAATACGAAGTGCGTTTTCCCATGCAAAGATAAGAGCGGAGATAACAACACCGCAGAGTACTGCGATTGCGAGATCATATTTTACGGTGAGGAAAGTCACTGTAATGATAACGACAACGTCCCATTTAGGAACTTTGTTCATAATCTTGAATGTGCTCCACGCAAAGGTCTTGATTACAACAATAAACATAACCCCTACGAGTGCTGCGATAGGTACAATTTCAATGTACTGGGAAGTGAAGAGGATGAAGAAAAGCAGCGCCATTGCAGCAGTGATACCGGAAAGACGACCGCGGCCGCCGGAGGTGATGTTAATGATGCTCTGACCGATCATGGCACAGCCACCCATGCCGCCGAAAAATCCGTTAGCAATGTTGGCAATGCCCTGCGCAACACATTCCTTATTGCCGCGACCATGTGTGTCAGTCAGTTCGTCAATAAGGTTAAGGGTCATGAGTGATTCAATAAGACCGATTGATGCAAGGATGCATGCATAAGGAGCAATGAATATTAACGTATCCAAAGTCAAAGGAACCTGAGGAATAGCAAAGGTTGGCAGACCTGCTTTAATGCCGGTGCCGCCGTTTGACTGAATGAAAGAAAGTACTGTCTGGGTATCAATGTTTGCAAGAGTAACCAGCAAGGATACTGAAATGATTGCGATGAGAGCGCCCGGAGCTTTTGACCAGAGTTTAGGTATGAACAACAGAATCGCCATGGTGAGAACAACAAGTCCGCACATGGTGAGCATTGCGTCGCCCTGCAGCATTTCGCCGCCAACTTTGAACATTTTGAGCTGGGATAGGAAGATTACAATGGCAAGGCCGTTTACGAAGCCCATCATAACGGAGCGTGGAACCATACGTATAAGCTTGCCGAGTCTGAATGTGCCTGCAAGAATCTGAAGAAGACCCACAAACAGCAGGGTAATGAACAGGTACTGTAAACCGGCATATGAACCCGGTGTGCCGAGCGCATTACCTTCTGCCACAAGGTGAACCATAACTACAGCCATTGCGCCGGTTGCACCGGAGATCATTCCCGGTCTACCACCAAGAATAGACGTGATAAGGCACATCATGAATGCACCGTACAGGCCGACAATCGGTGAGATTCCAGCGACAAAAGAAAAAGCTACAGCTTCTGGAACCAACGCTAACGCAACGGTGAGTCCTGAAAAAATGTCTGCCTGAATGCTCCCCTGAGAGCTTGGTACCATGGAGTGGTTAGATTCCATTAAAACTTCCTTTTTATATGAGGCTGAATCCAGACGTTTGTATCTGACCAGCATAGAGAGGCAGCCGTTGCCCGACTGAAAAAAACATAAGGATACATTGAGCAGATGTGCGGCGCACAATAAAAAAGACAAGACATAGCGTCTTGCCTGCATTGCGACTGAACGATTTGTATCTGTATAAAAAATAGCTGCCGATATGTATTGAGCATGTGCTCAATTTTAAGGCGGAAGGGAGAACTAAGGAAGATTCATTGGGAAGTCAATTGAATACCTTGAAATAGCAATCAATAATATTGAAGAAGAATGTAGGAAAATTTTAACTCGTGAACAGTCTCAATTGCCTGAACGTAAAAAGCGCTTTAGTTCAAGCAGTTGAGACTGTTTCCGAGAACGCCTAGCTAGCGCGAAGACATGCAGCTGGCAGGGGACCGTCTGTAGTCTCCTTTGCTGCACGTGTAACTCTGCAATCATTACGCAGAGCTTCCTCGGCAGTGGCGTAGATGTGGTCTGTACCGATCTTTTCTAACAAATGAGCCTTCTGCAATACGGCAAGAACCGTTTTGTTTGCAGAGCATATTGAAAATTCGATGTTCTTAGCCTGAACTTTTTCAATAATAAGCTCTAATGCTTCCGCACCGGAACAGTCTACGTCGTTGATGCCACCAGCAGAGAGAACAATGTGCTTAAGCGAATCATTCTCTGAAATCTTTTCCGTAACGATATCCTCTAAGAAACTTGCGTTGGCGAAAAAGAGCGGACCTTCAAACTGGATTACGGAGATGTTTTTACAGTTTTCGAGTCCCGTGAGGGTGGTATCCCGATGTGACGGAGTCTGAGAGCGGGAGAGAAAAGAAACATTCGGGCGCATACTTTTGTACAGGAACATACCTAACGAAAGCGCAACGCCGAGCATGATGCCTTTGTCCAAGTGTGGAGCGTAGGCGAGCGTTGTGATGAAGGAAATGACGGAGATAGCTCCATCGTACCACTTAATTTTCCATGCATGCACAAAGCTTGAGACGTTTAACAACCCGAATACTGCCATCATAATGATTGCCGCTAAAACTGCCTGCGGCAAATGATAGAGCAGTGGGGTACAGAACTGTAGTGTAAGCACAACCATAATGGAGGCGAATACACTGGACATGCCAGTTACGGCACCTGCTTGAAGATTGACTGCTGAACGGGAGAACGAGCCTGAAACCGGATAACTTCTGCCAAAGGCACCGATCATGTTGGCAAGTCCCTGCCCGATAAGTTCCTGATCCGGATCAATTCGCTGTCCTGTTTTCGCTGCCATGGCTTTCGCAATGGAAATAGCTTCCATAAAGCCGAGCAGAGAAATTATTACTGCGAACGGGATAAGGTGCAGTACGGCGGAAAGGTCGAATGTCGGAGCAGCAATAGTAGGGAGTCCAGATGGAATTGTTCCTACAACTGCACCGCCACCCATCATTGTAAGGGCTGTTGAGCTGACCTGTGTATTGCTTACACGCAGTCGCCATGTCCTGCCATCTGTATGCATGGCGGGCGGTGTTCCATTTTTAAGATAGAACGCCATGGTGCCGTCAGACTGCTCAACACCACTAAAGAGCATGTTACGAAGCGATGTACGAAGTTGATGGCTTTGGTCTTTTACGCCTGCCAGTCGCAATTCAATAGTGCTAAGTTCATGCTGAATGTTCAGCGCACGCAGAGATTCCCCCATCGCGTTTGCTGCTGAAAGTTCTTTGCTGAGTCCGGTTCGCTGCATTGCCAGCTTTTCAGCTGAAGCCAGAGTGCCGTTGAACACAGCTATGGTGCTCTGTACGCGGGAGGATTCGATAGACGATACAGGTATCGTTGCGTCATGGTTGAATCCGATTGCCCATGAGAGGCAAGTGGTAATAAGCACAGCAGCTAATACATTCGGTATCTTAGGAATAAACCGTTTGCATCCGATCATGATAGCAAACGCAAGTAGCCCCATAGCGAGTGTGGGTAAGTGCGTATAGTTAAATGCACCTTGTGCCACTCTAATAAGGGTCTCATAATGATGACTTGCTTTGTCTACGGATACGCCTGCCAGTTTAGACACCTGAGAGGTGGCAATAATGATAGCAGCAGCGTTGGTAAAGCCGTTGATAACCGGATGAGAGAGAAAGTTAACAACAAGACCGAGTCTCAATATACCAAGTAGAAACTGAAAACCGCCTACCATAAGAGCAAGGAGGATAGCGTAGGCGATGTAGCCTTCGCTTCCCATAGTGGCAAGAGGTTCAAGAGATGCTGCTGTCATTAAAGACACAACGGCGACAGGGCCAGTAGCCAACTGACGGCTGGAACCGAAGAGAGCAGCGATTAAAGGTGTAAGAAACGAAGCATAAAGCCCGTAGTACGCAGGGAGCCCTGCAAGCTGTGCGTATGCCATAGACTGAGGAATGAGAACTAAAGCTACAGTTAACCCCGCGATAGTATCCGACCGGAGTGTCTCCGTGTTGTAGTCCTTAATCCAGTTCATAAATGGGAAAAGATTGGCTAGCATTCCAAAAACTTTCCTTCAGCAAACTGCATTATTCTCTATCTTGACGAAAGTAAGTTACGCTGAGGTTCACAATCTGTTGATCATGCTAGAATAGTGCAGCAAGCAATCAAAGGTCGAGAAAGCATGTAAATCACATTTTCTAAATACGATTGTGAATAATTACTCAAGCGCCAGACTAAGAAGTACCACCATAAAACGGGGTTGAAAAGGGGTAAGTTAGTGGGTGCTAACATTGAAGAAAATGGATTTTTTCAAATTTTACTTTAAAAACAGTAAGATATAAATTTTTTTCATAAAATCCGTAAAAATATTTTGTGAATAAAATAACTAGATAGAAAAATGTTCGATTAATCAGTGGGTTTAGATGGTTGTAACTTTTTTTGTAAAAGGGAAGGGCAAAAGTAACAGGAGCAGTGGATTACCGTGGAGAGGGGTTGGGGCTTAAGATACTTTTTTGCAGAAAGTTAGTAAGGAGAGTGGGGTAAAGGCTGGTTGACGGTAGGAATAATTCGTTGTTATTGGCGAATTGGAGGGCTTATGGACTTGTCTATCGCTCAATTAAGCTACGCAGTTTGCGTGTTGTTGTTGGCCTCGATTGTTCGCGGACTAACAGGCTTTGGTTTTTCCGCAATAATTGTAACAGGCTTAAGCCTTGTTGTGGCACCGGCTCAAACTGTTATGCTTGCATTGTTTCTTGAGATTATTGCAAGTGTGCGCATGTTACCGTCGACATGGAAAAATATTAACTATAAATTGCTTGCGGCATTATGCGTGGGCACTGCTGTTGGAACCCCTGTAGGGGTTAGTTTGCTTGTGCTTTTGTCGCCGGATGTTATTCGCCTGATCATCTCTTGTACTGTATTGATCTTTGCCGTTTTGATATGGCGTGGTTTTAAGTACACAGGTAAACGTAATGTTGGCGTTGATTGCTTTGTGGGGTTGGTCTCTGGAGTCTGTAACGGCGCAGCTGCACTGGGTGGTTTGCCTATTGTGACTTTCCTGCTTTCAACAGAGGCGGCAGTAGTTGCAACCCGGGCAACGTTGATTGCGGTGTTTTTCTGCACAGATGTATATGCATTGCTTGTGGCTGGCGGACATGGAATTATCACATCCCAAACATTAGTGAACGTGGCGTGTTCAATACCGTTATTGCTTATTGGTGTTGCGGTAGGACAAAAGTTGTTTTCTGTAGCGTCACCAGCAGTGTTTAAAAAAGTCGCAGTGTTTTTGCTGATAGGGCTTTCGTGTGTAGGTTTGATTAAATCATGTATTACATTTCTCTAACTGATTTTTTTGATTTAATTGGGTAAATATTAAGGTTGGATGTGGCTCGTATGTGTATGCGAGCCTTTTTTTATGTCTTGTGAGTAGAGGAAAAAAGGCAAAAAAAAAGATCATACTTTCGTATGATCTTTTCCTAAGTGCATGGTGCCCAGGGGGAGACTCGAACTCCCACGGGCGTAGCCCACTACCCCCTCAAGATAGCGTGTCTACCAATTCCACCACCTGGGCACTTATTTGAACGTCGCTTGCGCGTTGTTCTGAGGGGTGCGTTAAAGTTTTTCCCTTAACGCGGAAAAAGTAATTATGTGTATTACGAGCATTTGGCAAGTGTTTTTTCGAAAAAAATGCAGAAAAAAGACGTTCAACATGTGGCTGTGTATGCCTTTTTTCCCCATCTGAAATATAACATACAAGATTTACAGTTTTTTTTGGATAGAGTCTTTGCAAGTTCTCAATGCAAAAAAGAGCAACCTGCAAGAGAATGAAGAATGTGGAGTAGTTGCCGAATGTGATTTTTGTTCACTGGTTGCTAAAAGCAGCACTTTGAAGGCGTTGTGTGTTTGAGGTGAAATAAAAACAGGAAAGGGCATGGCTGGATTAGGACAACACAGGCTTGAGTATAAGACTCTTGGCCCATTTGTGACCCACGTAAAGTTGCACCATAAAGATGGTAGCAATGAATATACGGCGAGGCCGGTGCGGAAAGGTGTGCGATGGATACAGCCAATGCAGTTGAGTAAAGAGGATCAAGCCAAATATGTAGTCTGTGCTAAGCAGATTAACTATTGGGTGGCGGTGTTGTTTATGATTGGAGCTTCGTTGTTTTCTCTACCCGGCTTTCTTCCTGAGTCATGCTCTGCATCATTCAACATAATATTCTTTTGCGGCTCACTTTTCTTCACATCAGCCGCATATTTACAGCTTGTTGAGTCGATCAACAAAGATATTACAAATCCAGACTTGTTCCGGACTCAGCGATGCCACTGGATTCGAATGGCATGGCGACCGAAAAATCTGGGATACTTGTCATCCATTGTGCAGTTTGTGGGTACGTTGTTCTTCAATGTTAACTGTGCGTCGGCGTTGCTTGCAGTAACTCCATTGCAAATGAACATCGCCATATGGATTCCCGGAATGCTGGGTAGTATCTGTTTTTTAGTATCTTGTCTTTTTGCGTGGTTGGAAATCTATCGAGATCCTTCCATAAAAGCATTTCGATCGGAAGAGTGGTGGATTGTGTGGGTGAATATAGCCGGATCAATTGCATTTCAAATTTCCAGCACGGTAGCATTTTATTTGCCGCAAACTGGAGATGTGTTTGCTCCGGTAATGGCAAGTGAGTACCTGACGTTCGGCGGCGTTTGTTTCTTTATCGGAGCATTGTTGCTGCGTGTTGAAGATATGTCAGACACGTGCAAATTTATCGGAGGGGAGTATGTAGCGGCCTCGGCATAATGATATTTTGCTAGAAAATGTGATGCCGTTATGTGTTTTTAGAAGAGCTCTTACTAGGGGGCATTATATAATGATAGAAGCAGAGCTTTCGATGGAATGTGTATAAGTTGTGTGATGTAAGTGTTGGAAAATAGAAGCAGGAGGGCAGAGCGTATTGGCTTTGCCCTCCTGCTTTTTACTTATTTCTGTGCTGCTACGATGGATACTTCAATAAGAAGTTCTGGGCGAGCAAGACGAGCTTCCACACAGGCGCGTGCTGGAGCATGGCCTTCTGGAACCCAAGCATCCCAAACTTCGTTCATCTGAGCGAAATCTTTCATGTCACGAATGTACAGAGTTGCGGAAAGCATGTGCTCAAGGTCACTGCCAGCTTCTGCTAACAGAGCTTCAACTTTAGCGAGCATGGTTTTTGTCTGCTCTTTAATGTCTTTAGTTGCGTCTTCAGCAACCTGACCAGCAAGGTAAACAACGCCGTTGTTGATAACGATTTTGCTCATGCGGGTGCCGATTTCCATACGTTTGATATCGCTCATTGTGCGTTCCTTTCTACTGCCACCATGTTTGCTGGCATTTTAATGATGCTTACAAGAAAAAGAGGCGAGGTTGCTTTGGAAATATCCAAGGACTGCCATCTGGTTGCCTCGTATGTAGTTTTGTCAGAATCATTCCACACTTGATTCGTGGGGGTCGCATGCGGAACGCCGCACAGGTTTAGGCAACCAGTTCGAATCTGCTTCTCCCGTTACAAGAAGTTGGTCAGATGATGTGTGGAAGCCTATCCGTCTGCGGACGCTGTTTGATTCCTTCATGATTGAAAAGAAGTCAACAACTGATTTTTCATTTTTGGATACTTTTAGCCGGTAACTAATTGTGATTGTTACTATGCTGGCACGTCGTGGGTTGTAAGCTTGAATGTATGAAGGAAAAATAGTTGTCGTAAAGCTTGTTGCGTCTTGGGTGGATAGAAAGAAAGAGATGAGGTGTGGTGCAGGTTGGGTGGTGAAAGAGGGGAGGGGCAAAAAAAAAGCACAAAAAAAAGGCCCACCAAAAGGTGGGCTCTGAGCGTCGAACTAAAATTGCTTAGTAGCGAGGGCGACGTTCACGAGGCTGAGCTTCGTTTACACGAAGGTCACGGCCCTGGAAGCTAGTGCCGTTAAGGCCTTCAATAGCCTGAGTCGCGCCGTTAGCATCCATTTCCACGAAGCCGAAGCCACGGGAACGACCGGTTTCACGATCTTCGATTACACGAGCAGATTCAACTTCGCCGAAATCAGCAAAAATGTTACGAAGGTCTTCGTCAGTACAGCCCCAGGAAAGGTTGCCAACATAAATATTCTTATTCAAAACAAAAACTCCAACAGAAATAATTATCTCCCCACCACAAAGCAAGCTTTGTCTGGGGCGTGTGTGCTGCACCCCCAAAAGGGAATCCGAAGCACGATGTAAATACGATTGAGGAACACTATATGCGATGGAGGGGTTGGTCAATCGTTTAATTCATTTTTTTTGCTTTTTATTTCGAAAAAAATAACGCTAACAAAAAATAATGAAAACAAGACTAACAGACTGTTTTGATTGTGAAAAAAAACATTTTTGCTATCATGTGTTTTCTTCAAGAATGTAAAACAAAAAAGTGATGTATGCGGTTACAAATGAACGTTGCTT